>DQLG01000492.1 GCA_015660315.1 Candidatus Latescibacterota bacterium | reverse complement strand
GCAGATATCCACCGCCTCGATGCTTTTGGCCCGTGCCAGCATCTTACCCACGTCGGTGTATACCGCCGGTTTGCGCCGCTGGAACTTGGCGATTTCGGCCGCCCGTTGCTCAGCACTATCTTCGACCACATCACAACAAGCCACCACCTGTATATCGCGAATCCCCGCCTTCCACAACTCTTCGAGACCACGCACATGCGCTCCCGCCATACCCCCACAGCCAATCAAGGCCAACTGCAACCGCTCCATATCGATCTCCCATTGTTATTTCATTTTCATCCGACGATCTTCGTATCCGATCAAAACAACCCCCAGCAACAACACCAACCCATTCAACCACAACAGCCCCGTGCGCAAAAGCGACAAGCGCGGCAACAACTCGATCCGCTGCCGCCCCCGGCCCAATTCCAAGGCGATAAAACCGCCGACCGTCTGCATCGGGCGCACCTTAACGCCATTAACCAATACATCCATATGGGGATAATAGGCATAAGCCAACCGGACGAAACAGGGAGCCGAGGTCTTCACCTGCAACTCTACGCGCTGATTTTCGACCCGGTGTTCGAGTAATTCGATCTCCGGCCGCCCGCGCAATTCGCGCGTATCGCCGCCCTGCAACAGAATCCGCGCCGCTCGCTTGTTGCCAATATCGACGCCTGTCTTCTCTATCGTCCACAGTGCCCGCAGCACGGCCCGCTCATCCGGATCCTGTGCAGACAACGGGGTCCGCCCGGCCATTTCTGCATAGGGTATGCGCTGTAATTCCTCGAGAGTATACCCCTCGATACGCGATGCGACGAGCACCGGGCTGTCGTCAGCGAGTTGCAAGGGGCGAATACTGCCGTCGCTCCAGGTCAGCAACAGATGGCGGACATTGAGCATCGCGAAACCAGCCTTGGCCAAAATAAAGGACGGACTTTTCTCAACACCCTCGAAGCGATCCGCCGCCCCGACGATATGACTCGTAAAATCAAGTAATGGCTGGCTGAAGAGCCGCCCCGGTGCCAAATCGGCGCTAAGCAGGATATCTGGCGTGGGCACCCGCGAAGCGAAGGGCAAAAAACCCACCGCCGTAAAATGCGACACCGCACCGCGCAACCAACTCATGCGATAAGGCGGCAACTCGCCACGCGAGCGAAACGCGGACGCGTCCGTCCGATAGCGATACCACATAGTCTGGGGGTTATCGAGATCGTCGGTGCCCGCTAGCACATAGGGCTGTTGCAAGGTCGTCGGCCCCAAGTCGATACATACCGCCAGCAACAAGACAGCAAAAATGCCCCTAAACCGAAGCTGCAACGCGCGCGCGCCGAACCCGCAACACAACGCGAGGAAAAAAGCGACAAAGAGCAGGAAGCGCGCCGAGTTCATCGCCTGCACGACTTCGATATAGCGCAAGGGCGGCGCCCCATGGCCGAAGACCAACGCCAACGCCGCAATACAACATAGGCCCACCGCCCACAACGACCGCCGCTTGCACACCCAACACAAGCCCACCACCGCCAGCATAACGACGCTAATGCCCAAATAGCCCCCGTACCAGTTGCTCGGTGCAGCAAAGAGCCAGAAGCGATAATTCGACCAAACGAGCAAGTGCTGCCAGGTCGGGTCCGGCACACCAGCACCGGCACCCTTGCCCCCCAGCACCAAACCAAAATCCATTTCCCCCAACCCGGTATCGCCGCGTTCGAGCAACATACCCAAGAGTAGATAGGCGCTCAAGACCAACCCGACACCCAATAACGCCGCGCCGTGGCCGAGTCTGCGACGCGTCGGCCGCACGCTCACAAACCGACATGCGGCATAGAATCCGAATAGGACCAACGCGAAAAAACCGTAGCCCGGATGCGTGTACACCAGCGCCGACAACGCCACCCCACCGGCAAAAGCCCAAGCCAATGGCCGTTGGCTCGACCGCAAGCGCTCGAAACAGACAAAGGGCCAGGGCAATAGCGCATAAAAAATGCCCAGCGCGAAACGCCCCATGACCAACACCTGTTGCACATGCCAAAAACAAAGCACATAGGCCAAACCGGCTAACAGAGCCGCCGCGCGACGGCACCCCAACCGGCGCGCCAAAAGATACAGGCCAAAACCCGAGAACATATGCGCGATGCCCAGCACCAGTTTGATCGAGTGGTATATATCGCCAAAGAGCAGGTCGACCGCCCCCGTCAGCAAAAAAAACAGCGGGCCGTAAAACTGAAGATATGGGGAACCCGCGCCGAAATAATACGTCCAGATCGGGATCTCTAAATGCGACAACGACTCGGCCGTAACCCAGGCCAGCGCGAGATGATGCGGCGCGTCACCGGCCCAACTGAACTCACCTACGGAGAAGTAATAGCGGACACTGACTGCACTGAAGAGCAAAAGCAGCAAACGCGTCCGCGCTTCGCGCTGAAATACCACAGCGAGAAAACGGCTCAATTGGCGACCATAGACCTCGAGCCCAATGAGCGCCACTCCGGCGATGAGCACCAACGCCAAAAGTAAGCCGTCGAAAAAATCAAACGCCACTCGTTCAGCCACCGCCTGATAATAGCGCAGCGGGCCGGCGAAACTGCGCCCTGGCGGCAACGCGCCGAACTTGGCCAGTGTCTTATACTGGAGAACAATCAATGATAGCGCGAGCAATACCAATAAGCACGGGACCGTCGCCCGAGGCGATACGCGATCGTCAACACCGGTCGTATTATCTCGTGTTATATCCATCATCGTCCAATAAGCACGACTGCGGCCCGACCACGCCGATCTCGCGCCCCAACTGTTGCAGGTAAAGCAACATAAAGTTTTTTCGGCTCACCGCCTCACGCTTCCCGCTTGCCGTCTGCATCGTCGCGGGCAGCTTGAGCAATTTTACAAAGAAGTGGTCGATAGAATTCTCAAAATCGTCTGGAATACGCTGTTGCGGAAAAGGTTCCGCGGCATCGTAGAGCGGTCGTTGCAATGCCCCGCCGGTCTGCAAACACCGCGCGATGCCCACCGCCCCCAACGCCTCCAAACGATCGGCGTCCTGGACCACCTTCGCCTCCAGAGTGCGGGCTTCGATTTGCGCTGAAAAACTGTGCGCTTCGATCACGTGCCGAATAGCCGGTAGAAAACCGGCGGGATAACCCGCCTCGGCCAGCAATACCCCCGCTCGTTGCGCAGCTAACCGCGAGGCCTGACCGCGTTGGGGTGAATCCTTGCGCACCACAACACAGTCGTGCAAATAGGCCGCCGGGACGACAACTGCCAACCGGGCCCCTTCTTCCTCGGCCAATCTCCGCACATTGGCGACCACCCGCTCTATATGCAATAGGTCGTGTGCCGCATCGCCAGCTTCATCATCGACGATTAAAGCGCGCAGTTTGGGCTCCCATTCAGACCAGTCTATACTCGCTTCCACCGCAGTTCCTCCTAGATACATCGCAAAATCCGCAGCGCTACAACCTACCTCCGCATTTCCACTGCGACGGTAAAACTAACGCGATCATCAACGGCATCTACAGGCGGTGCCGCCACACCAAAATTCGAATTCTCGACGATTATATAATAAGTTTTCGGGCCTAATTCAACCCAGTCCGACTGGAACTCTCCCCTTAATTCGGCCGCGACAAATATTTAAAATAGTCGAAGTCAAGCTTGGCGAACGGCAAGGTCCCCGCCATCACCTTCTGCAACTCGTCAAAATTTTGTTTGTCGGCAAAGAACAGATCGACCGTCGGACCGTGGAACGACGCGATTGTTACCCTGACTTCAGCGTGCATCGTAAGTTCGAACTCATAATGTCCGAACTGGTTTTTGTCCAGGACATTTGTCTTGCGCAATAGCAACACCTTGTTCTCGCGCAAGTTGGCCCAGAGCACCAACCCAACTAGCGCGAGGGCGGTTTCACTAAAGATTAATGTTTTTTTTCGTCAATTCGACTTCCTTCGCCTCATAGAATCGCCAGCAATTCCACCAAAAAAACAAGAGTCGCATTCTTCGGCACCACCGGCAGACTGTCCACCGCCCCATAAGCCAACTGCGGCGGCACCTTCAACTGCCGCTTACCGAGTTCAAAGATAAAGGGTTTATTAAGCTTAACCGAACTGTCAAACTCCTTGCCATGACTCAACCAGCCGGTATAGTAAACCTTCACCCTTTGTCCCTTGCCCGTTGTCGTACTGGTCCCTTTTTCGAGGTCACCATACTGCAGACTCCTTGCGGTCGTCTCGTAGCTGGCGACCTCGACCGGTCCACTCTATCCCGTCGTCTTGCCGCGATCGGAGCCCAATAATAGTCGCGTCAACCAATTCGCCATGTCGTATCTTTTCATACGAAAAGGCGCACTGGACTCTCGACAAAATCCCGGCGGTCGTCTTCAAGCCCTGTCGCCCATTTTTGACGCAATTCCGCCGTCCATACCGGCTCTTGCCGCAACGGCCCTTCCGCAAGCGAGCAAAACGTCCGCGCGAAAGACACGAGGTTACTCAGCCGCATAAAAAGCGGCAAATGCCGCAACCCTTCCTCGCTAAGCGCTTTGGCCTCGCGGTAGCCCGCGACAAAAGTTTGCAAACGCTCGTCCTCGAAGTCTATCAGGGCCACCTTGTCCTCCCAGAGATCCCTCAACGCCAGAGCGATATCCGCCGCAAAGGGATAATACGCGCAATCGTCAAAATCCACGATACCGACCTCATCATCCTGCCAAAGCAAATTGTCCATCTCGAAGTCGAAATGAATAAGTCCGAATTCGTCCGGTGCGCAGTCCAACCCGTCGAGCCACTGTTCAACATAGGCTAATTCGCTCAAGGCACTTTCTTCTTCGGCCGGGATAAGCCGCCGAATACCCGCCAACTGCTCGGTCCAACTCGGGCGGTCCACGTCCAGGTCCAAGCTCGCCACGTGCAGCTTTCCAAGCGCTTTACCCCAACGTTTAAAATCCGCTTCGTGCAAATCGTCGAAGTTGCGGTGCTCGCCGGGCAATCCTGCAAAAAGCACGGCGTGGAACACGCCTAACGCCGTCTCGACGCGCTCGACGCGACCACCCGACTTGGCCGCGACCGGCCGCGCGACCCGAATGCCCCGTTCCGCCAAAGACTCGATAGCGTCCAGTTCAGCCTCTATATGGGAAATATCGCGTTCGCTTTCGTGGCTAAACCGCAGGAAATAAGCCTTTTTGGCTGCGACCGAAAAAACAAAATTTGCGCTCGAGCGAAAATGCGTAACATCGGCGTCGGGCCCAAGCCAGCGCGCGGCGATTTCATTGGCTATCGGCGAATAACGGTCCTCGTCGTCCGCCATGTCAAAAAAGGCCGCCATCAGGCTTAACTTCATCATTCGAACTGCATTTCCTTTTTTTATTTTTTTGCCGGCACGATCGGCAGCACAATATGCGACGCTCGTGCCGCATTGTGATACACCCTGTTGTCCGCTCCCACCCGCCGACGCTCTTTGCCAATAGCATCCCCAGTGTTCGGGTTGACATCGAAACGGGGGAAATTGGAACTAGAGATATCGAGGCGGATCCGATGCCCAGCGGCGAAGAGATTACTCGTCGGATAGAGATTGATTGTCAATAACGCGATCTCGCCCGGCGGCAATAACTCGCCCTTTTCGCGCCCGTTGCGATAGCGCAACCGGGCGATGCTGTCGTTCAGGTTGAGCGCATAGCCGTGCGGATACCACTCGCTCGGTGGGTAAAGATCGATCAACTTGGCGGTGAAGTCGGTATCCGGCGCCGTCGATGAGACCCATAACTTAACCTCGATCGGCCCGGTGATCTCCACATCCGCTGCAAGCGGCGCCGTCGCGAAAACCAATACGTCGGACCGGGAGCCCAGCGGCAGATAGGGCGGCGCGCAGCCGAAAAAATGCGGGGCTTCTACCTGGTCGAAACCGCCCGGTTCCAACAGTTGGCCCATACGCCCCCGCCACGGCGCATGCGTCGAATCGGGCACGCCCGGCGGCAAAGGCCCCATATCGGCGAGCGACGAGACATTGCCGCCAATCGAAGGCACCGGCTTAGCAGGGTCGAAACGATAGACCGTATCGCCACCGTCGGCTACCGGTTTTCCCGTCGACAGATCCCCATCTTCGTGCAGATAATATTCCGTATACCGCGCCCGCGCCAGCGGCCACTCGGTCTCATCGCGCCAATGGCCCCCGTGAAAGATCCGCCCAGCACTCGTGCGATATCCGCCACCACCGCCCATCACGAAAATGCGTACTGGCGGCGCCGACGATTCGTCGTTGTCGACGCCCTTGAGCGCCCGGTCGAAATAGCGAAGATGTAATTCGCGAAAACTATCGAGCGCCGCTTCCTCGCCGAATTCCACATCCCCGGCAAAACTCAGTTCCAGTGTATTCGAACCGTGCGTCCACGGCCCCATCAGCATACGCACCGGTCCCTTTTTCTGCGCCGCGAGTCCGACGTAATTCTGGCAGGTCGACCGCGTATAAGAGTCGTACCAACCGCCGATAATCAAGATCGGCACATCCGGGAACGCGGGCCAGAAAAGTGCCGGCGCATAACTCGGGTGCTGCCAGTATTCGTCGTAATCAGCCCGAGTCAACAAATCCAACGCCCATTTCTCGTAGGCGGGAACAAGCTTCAGTTGCGTTTGCCCTTTGCGGATCGGCATCCGCTGCAACCAATCGGCGAAGCTCGGTGCACCGAGGTTCAACGCCCCATCGACGGCCGGATCGGCCTTGAGCCGGGCTTGCGTATTGGCCGCCGAATGCCAAAACGCCCACGCCAAGAAGCGCAACTCCAGCGCCCCGCCCTGCCGTACGGACGCTTCGTGCGCGTCGGCGCCGCTCATATTGGGCACCATCGCCGCCAAGTTCTTCGGCCCCAACGCCGCCATCGCCGTCTGGGTCCAGCCCGACCAAGACGTCCCCCAAGAGCCGACTTTCTCATCGCTCCAGGACTGTTCGCCAATCCACAAGAGTGCGTCGTAGCCATCCTCCGCCTCCGGCACCAGAAAATTGACGTCGCCCTCCGAACGATAGGTCCCCCGACAATCCTGATAAACCGCCACATAACCCCGCCGAGCAAAAAAGCGCCCGTAGCCCCCATTGCGCTCGACATCGCTTTTATCATAGGGCGTGCGGTGAAAAACAGCAGGGAACTTCCCTTCCACCTTTATCCCATTCCGCGCGGGGAAATACAGATCCGTCGCTAGCCGTACCCCATCCCGCATCTCCACCATAATATCTTTTTCTATAATTACATCGTAGAGATCATCGAGCATTTCAAATCACCTTCTTATTTGTAGAGCGTATTACTTTAGCCAAGCAAAATTTATGCTGCAGGCAGAACATATCACAGGAGTAGAATACGCCGAGCATCACCCTCAATCAACTTTCTTGACCATATTCACCTATTAAATCATGTTCTCCCTATGTGCAAACACACCCTAGTCCTTCTCTTGTTTATCCTCGCCCCACCCTCCTTCGGGCTCAATCGCCGGCAATCGAAACACCCGTAGAAACACTCCGTCCTTATCAAGCGCCTCTGGCACCCGGGACAATACCAATAAGCCGTCGACGAAGCTATCGCCCTGCTCGAAAAAAACACCGCTACAATAT
>DQLG01000021.1 GCA_015660315.1 Candidatus Latescibacterota bacterium | reverse complement strand
CAAAAAGGCCAGCGTAAAATAGGCCGTCAAGCCAAAACCGGCGCCAAAGAGGATAATCGGCCATTTTTTACCGTCTGTCGGATGAGCAACATCCTCATCGATAAGTTCATCCCCATCATCATCTATACCATTAAGCAACTCCTCATCGACACCCTCAATAGCCCCTTTTTTGTAGGTCACTCCCATTTGCCCATTGGCTGAGATCGGCAATCGCCCAGCAAAATGCTCCCCGTCCCTTTCCCACTCAATTAGCGCATGGTCTCTCGTATCCCGTAAGATTTGAGCAATGGCAGCAACCACATCCTCATTGCGCCAGATTTCCGGCTGTAAGCCCTCCCCATTAATCGACTGTAGATGATCTCCAGTCTGCAATCCCAAACGTCCACCGAGCCCAGCGGAAGCCACTTCGTCGACGGTAACCCCAGTATAATCTGTCCAACTTTCAACCCATGAGGTATCGGCGCGAAATACCAGGCCAAGAGCTTCATCTCCATCGCGACTTACCGACTTGTGGTGAATCCTATCGCCTCGGTCCCACTGCACCGATAGAGAATCGCGGCCACGCAAATAATACGAGTGAATTTGATCGGGAATAAGTTCACCGTCCCAATCCTGGACACGTAATTTGAAACCACTAATAGACTGCAAGCGATCGTCTTGCCCGAGGCCAAGTTCGGCACCTCCTCCCTCAGCGATAACTTCATCGACTAGTACTTGAATATTTAGATCGCCATCGTTGTCTTTGCGGTCACCCGTAAACCGCAGGTCCTCCCATAGAACTTCAAAGAGCAATGGCACGTCAGACGATCGCTGGAGGAATTCCCCATCAAAGGTCGGCAAACGATCGACTTCAAAATAGAAATCGACAGAATCGCCAGCCGCCAAATCTACGGATAAGCGAAAATTGGGGTTTGGCGTATCGACTACTAAGCCATCGGGGGGCCATAACAATTGCGGGATATCACGACTCAGATCTGTATACCTAAAATCATTGGCCAATTCATTGGCCAGATTTGGTATTGGCGGTGCCAACTCCCCATCGAAACTAGTAAAGAAATATCCCGTGCGCGACCAAGGACCATATTCGCGTTTCACCGGGTCTGGCACTCGCAAGTCCCGGGTCGTCCGTGCTCGCCAATACCACCATCGTCCGTCCTGCAAATTGCTTGGACTCCATACGGCTTGCCCAACTGGCACGACTTTTCCATCCAATTCCTCACCGGCTCGCCACATTTTACTGTACATAGTACTGGAGAGATAGAGGGCTTGGTCGAAGGCGCGCAGGGGCCACATCAACTGGGCATAGGGATAGCTTTCGGATGGAATTGGGGCCAATCTCCATAGGAAAGTCCAGTACATCAAACTTACACCAAAGACGATCGGCAGCATAAAGAGTTCGGCCTTGAGCAAGCTGGTAAACTTCATTCCCGTAAGCTCGACTACCCGAAAGCCCTCCGCATGTCCTCCGAAGTTACGAGCTGGGAAAGGAACGAACCAAATTTCAACTCCGCGGAACCCGGTCATGAAACGGATCGCTTCATCGATATATGGAATCGCGATCTCCTTGCCCACCAAGCCATCCAAACGCGCGCTGACAAAGGATAGAATCGGCGCATAGACAAAGGCGATCACTACAAACATCACCAAAAGCCCCGTACTGACAAGGGTTGGGAAAAGTGTTTTGGCAAGGATGATCGGGTAAATTGCCGCGACGCAGAATAGGGCCGCACATACCCACAAATTAAAATCTCCGCGCCCCAAATGCTTAAGGCAATATCCGCGAATTTCGGCGGGTTGCAGACAGTCAGAATGCTTGCAGGTCGTAGGATGGTCATTATTCTCCATCAAGAGTTTTTTGTCCAGCTCCGCCCTTTTCTCGCGGCCAATAGTAAAGAGCTGGTAAAAACTCACAAAGGTTACAGCTAAGGTGATACCGATTGAAAAAGCCCGCCAGAAATCGATCCCCGTCATGATTTGGGTGCGAATGGTATCCATACCGATCTCCCAGCGAGGAAGATAACCCAGATCATAGAGAAAAGGACTTGCAAAGGTATGGATCATCACTCCGGAGAAAGAACCGACTACCGACCAGAAAGGCATTAACATGCCTGTAAAAATCGGCCCCAAGTGTAGAGCGACTCCCAGCGGAGTCGCCTTGAATACATTACCCAAATAGGGCGTCAGGTCCCAGAAAGGGATCGGCAGGATTTCTATTTTGCTCCCCCAAAGATCAGTAACTACGGGCACCGCCACATAGATGACCCCAAAGACTGAGCCGATAACTGCGCCAATACTAAATACAGGCCATTTCCATGTTTCGTCCTCTGAACCCGCGTCCTCAGCCAACGCCATCGCTGAGAGCGCCGACATCGGAGCCGTAGGAAAAGGCAGTTGTTCGCGGTCTGACGTCAGGCGAAAAAGCATGTAGCCGGAAGTAAACCAGGCAATTCGGCCCATAATCGTGCCGACGACCAGCAATAGGATCGGCGCCAACCAGTCCCGATGTAGGAAGGTCCGTTCAGCAATCGCTTCCGAATCCGGTGAAGGCGCCCACCACCAGGGCAGCTGACGCGCGATACCAAATTGTTCAGCTTCTACGGACCGCACGAAATACTGCCGCCAGAGCAAATCGAGAAATGCACCCTCCTCGCGGGCAACAAGGGCGGTTGCAACATAAACCAACAGGTAGATCTCTTGTCGTTTGAGCGTCGTAAAAGAGCGCTTAGAAACTTCGAGAAAGAGAATCACCGTCACCCATTGCGCCGCGGCACCAATTCCCCCGCCCGTAAACAGCCCTAGGAACATCTCACCAGGCGTCATGATTAACGAGATAAACAACACCCCAATGATTGTTCTAATCGTGAAGCCCTCGTCAAAACGATCGGGGGCTTCGAGCAAAGAACGATATTCCTCGACCTCCGCCCATTGCCGCTTTTTGCGTTTTTCCGCCTTTTTTATTTTTTCTTCACTCATTCGCTAAGCTCTTGTAAATCCCGCTCTGATTCATTCCCGCCCATTTGCAATGTTTCAACCGCGAATTCGCGGTGAAAGACCTTGGCGCTTTCTTCCATCGTATGCCAAAGCAGGAATTCCTTGCGCAAACCATTTATGAAACGATGGTTCACCCTTTGCCAAAACGTGTCCTGGCCGCTAATCCGTTGGATATAGATTTCAACCCTGTAGACCGATGATACGGGCGTGGGCAGGAATTCGAGTTGCAAAAATTGGCTGACCCCCATGTCAAAGGGTGCCAACCAAATCAATAATTGCACCGCGTATTCAGCAGAACCTTCCCCCTGCGCCTTTATTATTCGCACCTTTTCGGCATAGAAATCACCGATCGAATCTTCGCTATAGGCACTAAAGTAATTGGCAAAAAAACCGCAAATTCCCAGAACCTCGCCCTCGCTGACCGCAAATGGGAATTCCATTTCCCAATCGTCGCCCTCTGGTTTTGGCGGCACCCAACGCCGCACCGTATCCGGCACCGCCGAACGCGCAGCCACCCGAGCGGGGTACAGCGTTGACAACAATACTACCGCCATCACGATTATAGAGGAAACGATAGCAGACATCGATGAGTAATTAAGATTCATCCCCCGAACTAGATCAAAAGCAATCAACACCTTACCCAGCCCCTGGCCGATAATATAACCAAGTGTCACACCGATGATGGCATAAACACAGGCCTCCGCCACGAAGAGCAAAGCGATATGCATAGGGGCCAGACCGACAGAGGAATAAATAGTGATTTCGCGAAATCGCTCGTAGACCGCCCCCATCATTGCATTCAGCACAATCAGGGCGGCGATAAACATCGGGATCATCAATGCCCCCAGCCCCTCGACGTTGGTCAGCCCAATTGAGGTATAGGAGAATACGTTGATCGTCGGGTCACCGATATCTTTTAAACCGGCAAAAAGGGTAATCGCCAAGCGCGTTAAGAAATCCTCCACTAAACCCTGCACTTGATCCCCGTCGTCTACACGCACAGCGACAGAACGCAAAGTGCCACCAGCCTCGCGCAAGGTGCCATAGGGCATCACCAAAACATTTTCGGCCTCAAGATGCACGAAAGGACGAATACTTAAACCGGAGGTCTGCCGCTCAATACTCATATTGTCGCCCGAATCCGGCCCCAAGGCCTGCGCACTTGACATCTGGAAATCTGCAGGCAACAGCGATTCTTCGTCCAAGTCGTGCACGGCTTCAAGGAGTTCAGGGTCAAATAGACCGCGCACAACCAATGTCTGGCCAAAAACCTTGACACTCGCCCGCCCGATTGAGTCCGGGGTAATACCCAACGATCGCGCCATCTGTAGCGAAAGCAGACAGGTCGCCTCATCTGGTTCAGAGAAAAAGCTCCCGGCGACCATCGTTTTGTGCAAACCTGTAACCTGCTTCTCCGCTGGCATCAAACCCAACATCGCCGTAGCTCTGACCACCGACGTATCGCCGATCACCTCTATATATTTCTTCTGTTCGTCATCAAAGGCGATATACCAGTTCCTTGGCACAACAAGGCCCTTGCTTGCAAAATGAGAGCGGGCATAATCCAGCGTTGGCCGATTCAGTATATCCCAACTTCGATCTCGGATCAGGACCCCCTCGTAAGTGCCCTCATGATCCATTGCGAAAGCCATAAAGCGAACTTGGGAATTAAACGAGGTGAATGAAAGTACGGTGAAGGTCAGCAGGACCAGTGTCAAAAGCGTCAGTCCAGTACGCGTCTTGCGACGGCGCATATTGGATATGCCCAACATGAAAGCAGCATAACTCGCACTCGCGCGGTTGATGTCAGTCTCGTGCACGTGCGCTTCTTTTGCTTGGTGCAGCTTCATGAAACGATTAAAGCGAGATACGATCATCATCAACACGAACACCGCCATGACCATTATCGCAAAAGCCAGCAAAATCACCAGCGGATGGGCGATGGCAAAAGCTGGATGGATCTGGGAAATAACCATCCAAATCAGGAAGAGCAACCCGCCAAAACCCGCCAGTTGAAAACGAATATCGGAGGCGGCAAAAAGCAGTCTTTCACCGAGGAAGGCAGTAGGAATGACTAAGGCAAGAAAAAAGACAATGCCGCCGATGACATCATTGAGCGTCTCGAGTACTTCTGGATACGCCCGCGAAGTCACCCCCAACCCCGCGCGGACCTTCTCGATATAACGCTCCCAATCCCTGTTCAATTCTGCTTGTTTGGCCTCCTCGATAAGGATTTTACCCTGCTGGTGCAAGCGACTCAAGCGCTGATTTTCGATAGCATGTGAGCGCATAGTGCGCAAGCGGGCATCATTGAGTTTCCACATATCCTCGACCGCAAGCATCCCCGTCCGGACCAGCGAATCCTTACTCAGCACATAGCCCTTTCCCCGGGCTTTCTCCTCGGTTTCCCCTCCTTCGCTATTGAGCAAGAGCAAGCGGTTATCTATGACCATCTTGATCCCTTCGTCCTCGGCTGCGTCTTGTGGTCCGAAGACAATGCCCACCGCTTCTCCGTCGTCAAAACCACGGGCCAAACCAAATTGTCTGGGTGCTATTCCGGTGCGATCGAGGATTGATATTCCCTTGAAGGATCGCAGGAATCGCGGGTCGATTAAACTATAGAAAGGCCGCGAGATACTGGGGAAAACAACAATCGTTTTCTCGTTGGTATTCCAACGGATACGACTTTCCAACATCCAACCGCCGACGGTTTTACCACTAAACTTCTGGGAGCGCTGCGACAAATCGGGCGCGTAATTAATATCACCCGTTTCGGGGTCAATTAAATATGCCGAAACAGGATAAGCGCCAGTCAACAGGCCGTGTATATTGGCGTTACCTCTATCGTCGGTGAGATGATACTGCGCCCAACGCACCCCTTTGTGCGATTTATACCAGGGATCTACGACGACAAGGGCATTAGCGATCGGCCGATCAGGCACCTGACTGCGCCGTGGAAAGGCGCGCACCTTGACCCGCAACGACCGCAAGCGATCCTTCAACACTGGAGAAAAATCTTCTAGACCGGTGAACAAATCTACATCGTTAACCGCCCGGGCGATCAGCCGATTCAACAGTTGGCTTTGCCGTTCGAGATTGCCCCAATTTATTCGATCCGGGGTGTCGAGCGGCGTATCGACCGCATAGCGAGCATCATTGACCGTGACAAAAGAGAGCGAGACGATACCAGCTGCCATTGCGTGTTGCCCGCTGACGGACACCCCACCAGGCACAAAGGTCGACCAGTCCATGCCGCGAATCGGGCTGATTCCGTTGACCAATGCCCTTGCCGGATCACGCCCCAATAGCGTTGCTTCCTGCTCGGCATAAGCGGTAAAACGCCGACCAAATGGTACAAAAAAACGTTTTAGGTCATAACTCAAGGTATTGTTCCAAATACCCATTTCATCGGTTTGCGTCGTCAGATCGAGGCTAATAAATAGCTTCGGCTTCAAAGGGAAGTCCATCTGCCGAGCGTAGTGCGGGTGAATGCGGGCATGGCGATCGATAAAATTGACCATGCCCTGGTGCGCCTGAAAATGGGCTCCTGTAGCTACGAGCAGCACCGTCCTTTTGGGGGGGTGGTCTACAAGGGTACGGGCAAGTGACAATAACGCAGCCATACCGCTCGCCGTTTCGGCAGAAGGCGCCAATGCGGGCACGACAGAAATACCGTCGTAATAGCTCTCTACAATAATCGTCTCATTGGCCAGTTTTGCATCACTACCTCGGATCACACCCCAAATATTCCACGCCGTTTGTCGCTGCCAGTCCATTCGCCCCTTGAGT
>DQLG01000218.1 GCA_015660315.1 Candidatus Latescibacterota bacterium | reverse complement strand
CGCTGAGATCAACCCGGTGGTGGATATCTACAATTGTGTTTCCCTAGAGACTATGCTGTCTCTAGGGGCGCACGATATCGACAAATTGCGCGGGCATATCGCATTGAGGATGACCGATGGTGGCGAGTCTTTTACGCCCTTGGGCAAAGACAAACAAGAGTCGATCCCGGCAGGTGAGTACGCCTATGTGGAGTCGGGCGGCGAAGTGCTGTGTCGTTTGGAATGTCGCCAGGCGGAACGCACGAAACTGACGCTGGATAGTCGCGATTGTTTTTATATGGTTCAAGGCAATGCCCATACCTCGCGGGACTATATAATGGATGCGGTGGACAAACTGGTCGAATTGACCAAAACATATTGCGGCGGCCAGGAGCGGATGCTGTGGTCGAGTTGGGATTGAGCTGATGTATACGCCTGAAGAAAAAGCGTTTTTCCTCGAACACGGTTATTTGCACGCGACCGGCGTGCTTGACAAAGGGCAGCTCGCGCTATTGCGGATCGAATTCGACCGAGTCTGGGAAGCCGAAAGCCCAAAGGTTAACCAGCACAAGCTGCTGAAATACCCAGCTTTTATCGACTTGCTCGAACACCCACCGATCATCGACCGGCACCGCGCCATTTTCGGCGCGCAAACCCAGTTGCTGCAATACGACTTTTTGCGGCAGGGGCCCAAAAGCGACGCGGCGGAACGCGGCTGGCATCGCGATTTCGTTTTTCCGGGCGATCGGCCATTGTCGATCAATACGATTCTCTATTTAGACGACATGGACGAGGAGGTGGGGCCGACACGGGTGGTGTCGGGTAGTCATCGCGGTGAGGCTTTGCCGAGCGCCAGGGATAAACCTGTGGACGAGGAGGTGGCGCTCTACGCGAGCGCGGGCGATGCGGCCTTTGTCAATTCGGCGATCTGGCACAGCGGTGGTTGTAATAAGGGGCAGGGTTTGAGGCGCGCGATCTACCTTTATTACGGATATTGGTGGCTCAAGCGTTATGAATCGGAACAGAAACTGCCGTGGCAGGCGTTGGAAAATGCTAGCGAAGAGCGATTGCGCTTACTCGGGGTCAAGATGCCGGATCGCGATATTCATCAGTACCGGCCGGACGCGGGGTTTACTTAGGCTCTATTCCGGGGATGACAGCGATGACCGATTGGATTACAACTATACCAAATCGATACACATCTGATATGGGGTCGGTACGCTTATGAGACTTTCTTCAAGTCAACGAGATAGCATCGCCGATAGTGTGCCCCTATCCGCTACTTTTCATGGCTTGGTGGAATGCGCACCGTTTCTAGGTGTTTGACGCCGAGAATCTCGCAGTTTTTTTACGATGGAATATTCTTCGAGTCTACCGTCAGCCATACCTGCCTAAGGCTGTGGGCGATCGTCAGCGGCAACGATAGGCGACAACTGCGGGCGGCGTAGCGGTGTCCGCGGTATCTCGGTTTGACCCTGTAGCCGATATGGCCGGCATAGCGGAGTTTGGCGGTCGAGCCGATGCTCATGGTCTGTTTGCCGCCCGGCCGTCGCATCGCGAATTCGTAGTAGGGCACGTGGCCCCTAGCAGGGTTGGCCGGCACGGTGTTTAATCGTGCCAGTTGAGGTTTCTGTCGACGATTTTTCTGGGGCGGAAAAATTCAAATGAATTCGTCGTGGTGTAGGTGGGTTGGAGGTGTTCTTGCTCATTGTCTGGGCAAGACATAAAAGAACACGGATATGAAGTGGCTGAAGCTGCCGACCAAGACGAATACGTGAAAAATAGCGTGGTTGAATTTGATTCTTTTTATGCTGTACAGGACCGCGCCCATCGTATAGGCGATGCCCCCCGTCAGAAGCCAAAGAAATCCTTCGCGCGGCAGATTGGCGATCAGAGGTTGTATCGCGAAAACGATGACCCATCCCATGAAGACATACATCAGGGTCGAAATCAGATTGTATCTTCCCGTCGTAAACAATTTCAGGACTATGCCGATCAGCGCGAAACCCCAGGTGGCGGCAAAAATAATCCAACCCGTCGGACCGTTCAGCGTGATGAGGGCGAAGGGGGTATAGGTGCCGGCGATAAGGACGTAAATCGACGCGTGGTCGATGATCCTTAGTCTGCTTCTCAACGCCGGTTCTTTCGCCCTGTGGTAGAAGATCGAAGCAGCGTACAGAGCGGTTAGGCTTGTGCCGAAGGTGCCGAAGCTGAGCAGGTGCAACAGCGTGCCGTGCAGGTGCGCTTGCACAATGAGTGCCGCTAATGCGATAATGCTCAGGATAAAACCGGCCGTATGGGAAATGATATTCAACCGCTCTTCGCTGGGCGGGTAGTATTTTATCCCGTCTTTGGCTTCCATAGTTGTCAAACCCCATAATGGTGTCGATTGGCGACCGACAGCGAAAGAGCGATGGGAAAATGGGCACGTATACGGCAAATAATAGCCGTAGCCGATGAATTGTCGCAAGCCTTAACCGGCAATAGGCCGTATGAGTATATGGTTTGACAGCCTATAAGTGAAGATGCAATATGATCAATGAAAGAAGGCCAAACGATAGGGAATGTAGTGATGACAGATAGCGTTACCAATGCAGATAAGAAAACAGAAGAGCTGGAGACGAGGGAATGGCTCGAGTCGCTGGCTTATGTTATCGAGCATGCGGGTCCGCAGCGGACCCGTCATCTGCTCGACGATCTGCTCGATCGCGCCCGGCAACAGGGTGTGCAGGTTCCCTCTGGCGGTCACACCCCCTATATCAATACGGTCCCCGCTACGCGCCAACCGCCCTATCCCGGTAGCCGTGACCTCGAGCGCAACATCCGGAATATCATCCGCTGGAACGCGATGGTAATGGTGGTCAGGGCGAACTTGGCCGATGCGACGATGGGAGGCCATATCGCGACCTATGCCTCGGCGGCGACGCTTTACGAGGTGGCGTTCAACCATTTTTTCCGTGGCCGCCAGGAGGGTTTTGAGGGCGACCAGATTTTTTTTCAGGCGCATACCTCACCGGGCATTTACGCGCGGGCTTTCCTCGAAGGGCGCCTGACGGAACGGCATCTCGACAATTTTCGCCACGAGCTGCGCCCCGGCGGCGGTCTATCTTCGTACCCGCACCCCAAACTGATGCCGAACTTCTGGCAGTTCCCATCGGCGTCGATGGGTTTGGGGCCGATGATGGCCGTCTACCAGGCCCGTTATAATCGCTATTTGGAAGATCGAGGCTTAAAAGAAAAGTCCGATGCCCGGGTCTGGGCCTTTATCGGCGATGGCGAAACCGACGAGCCGGAAGCGCTCGGTGCCATTTCACTGGCGGCTCGCGAGGGCCTAGACAACTTGGTCTTCGTGGTCAACTGCAACCTGCAACGCCTCGACGGTCCGGTCCGCGGCAATGGCAAGATCATCCAAGAGTTGGAGACGTTTTTCGCCGGTGCTGGTTGGAATGTCGTCAAGGTGATTTGGGGCAGTGATTGGGACCCGTTGTTGGCGATGGACGATGAGGGGCTGTTGGCCCGACGGATGGGTGAATTAGTCGACGGGCAGTACCAGAAGTACAGCGTTTCGAGCGGGGCGGAGCAGCGCGCGCATTTTTTTGGCGTCGATGAGCGGCTGATGCGGATGTCGCAGCAGTTGACCGACGAGCAGATTCGCACCATTCGCCGGGGCGGACACGATCCGGACAAGGTCTATGCGGCATTTAAGGCGGCGGTCGATTTCAAGGGCGCGCCATCGGTGGTATTGGCCAAGACGATCAAGGGCTACGGTATGGGTGAGGTGGGCGAAGGGCGGATGACGGTGCATCAACAGAAGAAGCTCGATGTAGATATTCTGCGACAGATTCGCTCGCGTTTTGGGATCCCGCTCTCGGACCAGGAGGTGGAACAGCTTTCGTTTTATCGGCCGCCGGAAGATAGTCCCGAAACGCGCTATCTCTTGGAACGGCGCGAGGCCTTAGGAGGATTCGTGCCGCAGCGGGAAGTGAAAAATCCGACGGCAGTCGGTGCCGCCGATGAACTCTTTAGCGAATTTACCGCTGGGACCGGTGACCGCGAAGCCTCCTCGACGATGCTTTTTGTGCGTATTCTGGCCAAGCTGCTGCGCGACGAGGCCCTGGGCCAGCGGATCGTGCCGATCGTGCCGGACGAGGCTAGGACCTTCGGGATGGAGGCGCTTTTCAGCCAATACGGCATCTATTCGCACCTGGGCCAACTTTACGAACCCGTCGACAGCGAGAGCTTGACCTATTATCGCGAAGCCCGCGATGGTCAGCTTATTGAGGAGGGCATCAGCGAGGCGGGGGCGCTTTCATCGTTTATCGCCGCCGGTACGGCCTACGCCACGCACGGAGTACAGACGCTGCCCTTTTTCGTATTCTATTCGATCTTCGGCTTCCAGAGGGTGGCAGATCTTATTTGGGCGGCTGGCGACCAGATGGCGCGGGGGTTTCTGATCGGGGCGACTTCGGGGCGGA
This sequence comes from Candidatus Latescibacterota bacterium, assembly GCA_015660315.1. Classification (GTDB taxonomy): domain Bacteria; phylum Latescibacterota; class UBA2968; order UBA8231; family UBA8231. The sequence continues at coordinate 890 of DQLG01000218.1, read as the reverse complement.
CCACGCTCAATGGCGAGGGGTTACAGCACCAGGATGGACAGAGCCATTTAATGGCCGTTGGTTTTCCGCATGTGGTGGCCTACGACCCGGCTTTCGGTTATGAGTTGGGCGTGATCATCCGCGAAGGGATTCGGCGGATGTGCGAGCGGGAGGAGGACTTGATTTATTATTTGACGGTGCAAAACCAAACCTATGCAATGCCGTCGATGCCTGAAGGTGCAGAGGAAGGTATTTTGCGGGGGTTGTATCGGCTGCGGGGCACCGGTGGTCAGGTACATTTATGCGCCAGCGGCAGTATTCTGCTCGAGGCGCTGAGGGCGCGGGAGATTCTGCAAAAAAAATACAATATTGCGGCCGATGTATGGAGTGCGACGAGTTGGCAGCAATTGCAACGGGACGGGGGGAAAGTCGAGCGATGGAATTTACGGCATCCACGGCAGGAAGCGCGACAAAGTTGGGTCGAACAGTGTTTTGCGGGGGCCGACGGGGTTTTTGTGCTCGCGTCGGATTATGTTAAGGCCTTGCCGGATACGGTGGCGCGGTATTTTCCGCGCAAACCTGTCGTATTAGGGACTGATGGTTTTGGGCGCAGTGAGAGCCGTGCGGCGTTGCGGCAGTATTTTGAGGTGGATGCGGAGATGATGGCATTTGCGGCGTTGGTGGAATTGGGACGGCGGGGAAAGCTTGATGAAGAGGTGGTTGAGAAGGCGCAGAAGGCGTTGGGGATTGATGCGGAGAAGGTGGATCCAGCGGTGTTTTAAGGGGCAATGGGCCTATGGAGGGTATTGCCTTGCTCATTCTCGCGGACCATCCCTGGTCGGGACCACAAGCCGCTGCGGTGATATCCTCCGGTGCTTTTGCGCATATCGCATACAATAAAGAAAGAAGGG
>DQLG01000799.1 GCA_015660315.1 Candidatus Latescibacterota bacterium | reverse complement strand
AGCTCCATTATCCCACTGGTATTTTCCTTGATGTCGTGGGAGATGTCGAAATCGAAGAAAAAACCCCGATGCACGATAGCGTGCTCGCGCGTCCCGTCTTTGAGCGGATCGCCATCGCTGACGCCAATCTTGAAGCGCTGCACGAAACGCTCGTTGACAAACTTATCGCGCGGGAAGAAGCGGATGCGCTGGAGGGTGAAGATACCACCTAGGTCAAAGACCCAGACCTTGGTGAAGATCCACGGTCCCTTCCCCCATTGCGCCTGGCGCCCCGCGAACCAACTCCCCCACGGCCAATGGCCATCGCCTAGATAGGCGGTATCAGGGTCGCCGTCGAAGACGAAACCATCGTCGTCTTCCAGACTCTCGGTCCAGCCGGTATGCGAGTGCATCACTAGGACATTGCCGCCGTCGAAATCATAGATCCGCGGCGCGATATTGACAGTGGGGTCGAGTCGTAGCGGTCGAATAAAATCCGGGGTGACTTCGACGAGGTTGATCTGTCCATCGCGGCCCTCGTCGACATCGGCCCAGTTCAGCTGCACGAATTCATAAGGGGTTTCCAACGCGGGCGGCGGCAAGCTCGCCCCGCCGATCCGGTAGATCGTCAATGCTCCCGCCTGAGTCCAGGCGAGGCCGAGGACCAAAACAACCAATGATACTCTCATTGCACGTTCTCTCAGTTTGGGGGACTTTCAGTTAGATAGCCCGAGCATGAGGCGGGTGCGCAAAATATTTCGCGCCGAGTGACGGCATATGAGAATACTATACTGGGTCTTCGGGAAACAGGTGGTTCAAGTTCGCTAATAAGCTACGGCGATTGTGCGGAAGATTTCGGCGTTGCCGATGCGGGCACCCTCAATGTCGGTATCGACGCGCAACCGAGCCAGATATACCCCCGGCAGCACCGTCAGACCGTCGGCGTCCTTGCCGTCCCAGGCAATTCCGTAGGTGCCCGTGCTCAACCCCCGCTGCTCCACCAGTCGCCGCACCAGCCGCCCGCGCAAGTCGTGGATCAGCACCTCCACCGGACTGTCGTCACTCACCTTAACTACCTTGAAACGAAACGACGCTTCGTCGTTGATTCCGTCGTCATTGGGTGAAAAAACCGCCGGCTCCACCACCACCTCCTTCAACAGCGCGCCCCGCTTGACCGTGCCCACCAGCGTCGTCGTATTGCTAATCACCGCACTGACCACTTCGCCCGGATCGACCCGCTGCCAACCACCCGCCGCCGAAACGCTATTCTGCAACGACGCCTGGAGGACCGCGCCGGTCGAGAACAGCGCCGTCGTGAAATCCAATCGCAGCGCAGCGAGGTCCGAGTCGGGACCAACCGTCGGAAAAACCAGCCGCAGGCTATCGCCCGCCGTCGGCACGACCTCGACCCCGGCGATCTCCATCCCCGCCGTCGCCACCGCCAACGCCGCCTCGTCGCCGCCATACAAACCCTCAAAATGCAGCTTCATATCTGCGGGGGCCACCAACAACAACTGATCAAAGCCGGGGTCCTGCCTGGCGAAGTCCGGCCGCACGTAAAACGAGAAGCGCTGCTCCTCGCCCAGCGTCTCAACCTGAAAGGGCGCGACCTCGCCGGCCAGCCCTTGCGCGACGGGATTGGTGAAGTTGAGCCGGATCGCGCGCAACGTCGCGCTGACATCCGGTTCGTCCGATAACAGCACCGCGCGAATTTCGAGGAATTCGCGCGGACTCGGCGAGGTGATCGGGCTGCCGCTGGCCACTTCGTAGGGCTGGCTCCAGTCGCTCCAACCCGCACCGGCTACTTCCTCACCTATCGTGTCACCGCGAAAGATCGACAGCAGCTTGTTGTATTCGGCCTCGCTGACTTCGACACCGTCGTTTTTGAAGTAGCGCAGGACCTCGTCCAACTCGTTGCCGGTGCGCGTTTGCAGCACCACGCTGGTACCCGGTGGCGTATCGGCGTCCCACTCGATGGAGAGCAGGTTGCGGCTGTCACCCAAGCGCACCAAGTCTGACGTCAGCGTCACTTTCGGATGGAAACCCCGGCCATAGAGCTGGATCTCCGCCGGCTGGCCGGTGGCCCCGCCGCGGGCCGTGGCGCTTTCGAACTGCTCCCATACCAGGCGAAAGAAACGCGCTTTTATACGCCCGAAATCGTTGCCCTCGTAGGTGCCGAATCTGAGATTGGTCTCGCTTTCGAATTTCGATCCCGACTCGAATGAGGAAGCCTGGCGCCTCCCACCTGTAGTCCACTTAAGGCTACCGTCGGCTTCGAGGAGGCCGTCGGAAAAATCCAGCCTGTAATCCCTGAAAGTCGAACCGCCATAAGCCATGCGAAAAGCGTCGATCCAGTAGAAGGCACCAAGATCAAAAAAGACGATGCCTTCGGGATCCTTGAACGAGCCACGGCCGAATGAATAAAGAAACTGGACCTTGCTCTCGATCTGGCCGTCGATAAGGGCATTAATTGCGACCGTCTGCGTCGCCGTGCCGAACCCGCCGCGGGCCAGCGTTCCCGAGAGGATCT
>DQLG01000572.1 GCA_015660315.1 Candidatus Latescibacterota bacterium | reverse complement strand
TCACGATCCGGGCTATTTTTGTGTCGGGGCTCTATCCTTATTCAAGCAATATCTCTTTCCAATACCATTATTGCAGCCTGAGGTACAACGAGAAATTTCTCATCATCAAATTTTATTTCTATAGCATCTTTACGCAAAAAAATTGCATGGTCTCCTTTTTTGGCTTGTAATCCAATATAGCGCATTGAATCCACACCGTCTCCCTCCCACAATGCATTATCGTCATCAGATTTCGGCGGCAATGGAAATCCTGGTCCAACTTCTTCAATTCGACCACTTTGCACATCTTCTTTTTCTAAAGCCGTCGGAGGCAAATAGAGCCCCACTGCCGTTCTTTCTTCCATGTCGTCGATCCTAATTAAAACCCGGTCAGCGACTACATAGATTTCTTTATCTCCCCTAATCATCAGTTACTAAATCCTCCTTTTGAGCATTTGAATTATCCTACCTCTTCAGCGACAACTAGGGCACCACCGACAATACCGGCCTCGTTGCGCAACTGAGCGGGGACCACTTCTGTTTCTACCGTTAATAAGGGCAGAAATTTCTCGTATTTCTTACTCACGCCGCCTCCGATGATTATCAGTTCTGGCCAGAAATACTCCTGCATTCGGTGTAAATACTTATCGACCCGCTTAGCCCATTTTTTCCAACTCAACCCTTCGCGCCCACGCGCGCTTTCGGCAGCCCATTGTTCGGCCTCTATACCTTTGAGTTCGATATGACCCAACTCGGTGTTGGCAACGAGATGTCCGTTGGTAAACAATGCCGACCCAATTCCCGTCCCCAAAGTGACCACCAAAACAACACCCTGCTGATCCTTCCCCGCCCCAAAACGCATTTCAGCGAGACCGGCCACATCGGCATCATTGGCCACTGCGCAACGGCAACCAGTCGTACGGCTAAAGAGCTCGCGGGCGTTGGTCCCGATCCAAGCCGGATCGACATTCGCCGCCGTATGCGCTACTCCCCCGCGAATTACCGCCGGAAACCCACAACCAATAGGCCCATCCCAAGCAAAGTGCGTGGCAATAGCCGCGACCGTGTCGGCAACAGATTCCGGTGTCGCTGGCTGCGGTGTAAGCAACCGAAAACGGTCCGCGAGCAACCTGCCATTAGCCGTATCTACGGGTGCTCCCTTGATGCCCGTGCCACCAATATCAAGACCGAGAGATTTCATCAGTAGCGACCTAAGAAGCCAACTGCAAGCATTCGTCGTAGCGCTCGAAGTGTTCACCTTCCCCCTCGTCGGGATCAACATATTTGAGCCATAGGGCACTATTTTTCTTTTCCCCGCTCAATTCACGGCGGCTACCTAAATTGCTCGGGTTTTCGCCATTCCATACAACTTGGCCATCTTGCATATAGATGAATTGCCCACGATAACGGTCGATCAATTTACTGCGATCGTCCATATATATCAAACCCTGTTCACATGTCGTACGGCGCCAATTATCGACAGTCTCGCTACTGTCGGTCGAAACCGAATCGAATTCAGCCAATGGCCCCTCAACTTCGGACTCATAATCTATCTCGTCCAGATTCAATGTGCCGAAACCACGTTCTACGGCCAATAACAGGTGGTTTCTATCGCGGCGAAATGGGGGGGTCGGCCAATCGGATTTAGGATCGTGGCCCATTAAGGTCATTCCGCAAACATCAGTAGCCACGGTGTGGTCACCTGCCAGCAGTGTATTACAGATTCGCCCCTCTCCGCCCCATTCGCGTCCCCATTGACCAGTAAGCGCATCGACAATATTTAGACAGGGCTTGGTGATCATGCCCAGATCAGGTAATACATAAGAAAGCCGGATTAGGTGGTGGTAATACGACCGCGTCCGCCCCTCGGGTGGAATCATGGGCGGGAGCCCGAAAAGATTCTTGAGAGTAAGCGTTATGCCCATAAAGGCATGATTCTTCATCTTTGCAATCGAGATGACCTCATCTGCCTCATCGAAGACCGTGTTAAGGACATAGCGGTCGAACATGCACCCTCCGCCCGGCACTTCGTAGGTGGTAAAGGGCGGTAAATTAGAGTCGACATAACGGACGTCAAAATCCTCGAGAATATGTCGGTAGTTGAAATCATCTGGCGTCACATTGCCATTGCCGTAGGGATACGTATCCGTGGCGATCAATTCAGCTGTGGTCCGCTCCCGCAATAACCGCAACACCGCACGGGCAACGGCATCGTCGACCAGTTCCCTCCTCCGGCCGGCAAAATACTCAATCCTTTCCCGGGGTTTTATCATATTGAACTTTAACACTACTCGCCGTGCTTTTTCCAGCTTAGCCCAGGAGCGATCCAGCGGATCCGTTGTGCGCCGTAAGACCTGGTAGATCTCCTCTTCGCTGGCACGGTGGTGGCAGTGCGATGCTCTGACTTTGTATTCTTTATCGCTCATTTTTCATCCTTTGATACACATGCGAAGCTATAATTTATGATAAATTCTCAAATAGCCCGTGTAAGATCCCCCAACGCTTTGATCTGGGTTCGCACTAACTGGACATTACTCTCGCGTAACCTGCGGCACAAAACGTCGACAAGACGGCGGTATATCTTAGCGGCCATATGGTCATCGGCTTCAAGCAACACTTCAAATTCAGTTTTGGCAATTACGATTAATCGGGCAAAGCTCTCGATTTCAAGGGTTGCCGAACGAGGCATCCCGGTGATAACGCCCATTTCACCCACGACGTCCACCGCCTGCACTTTACCGAGAGAAACTTCGCCCGTCCTCACTTTTAAAACTCCGGACAACAAAATAAAGAAGGCCGTCGACGCATCCCCCTCATGGCACAGCACTCGCCCAACGTCCAGTTCAATAAGATTCCCCACATCGACCACGGTCTGCACCTGGTCGTTGCTCAGACCGTGGAAAAGCGGGATTTTTTTCCGCACCTCATCAATATTTTGCACCTTGATCTTCATCTTCTGTCTCCAACAGTTATAGCTCTCCTCCTTTCCTCCGGAGAACTGAACACCTTAAAAGCCTACTCGCCGAGAACGCCTACGGACCTTTCAAGTCGCATAAGGGCCAACCCCCGATCGCGGCGGGCCATTGCATTTTCGGTGCGGGTCTGGACTAGAGCCAATTGTGCATCGAGGATCTCCAGTAGGGTTCCGGCCCCGTTTGCATATCGCGACCCAGCCATTCGCAAGCCTTTCTCGGCTTGCAATACGGCATCGCGATTGGCCTCAATGCGCTCACTCGCTTCCTCGACATCATAATAGGCCTGCTGAATCTGCAAGTGCACTTCCCTTTCAAGGCGCTGCCTTTCGTATTCGACTCGACGCAAATTCTGCTTGGCTTGTGCCACGCGCGCTCCGGTTCGCTGCCCGTCAAAAATTGGAATATTCAATACCACTCCCGTATTCCAACTTTTGCGCCACTCCTTATCGGCCAAATCGAACTCGTTACTTTGGAATTGAGTCTGTCCAGTAGCGACAAGATCGAGTAAAGGCCTTCCGGCCGCCCTCTCGAAGTCGATATTTCGCTCCTGATATGCCAATTGTCGGATAATGCGCGCCAATTCTGGGCGATTAGCCACCCCCATATCGAGCAGGCCCTGCAAATCATTTACGTCAAGCGAAGTGTCTATGCGAAAAGTCCCGCGCACTTCTAAGGGTTGGTCTAGGTCTATTCCAACAATATCTTTGAGAGCCATGGCGGCAAGGCGTAAATCGTTTTCGGACCGAATAGAATCGGCCCGCATGCTAGACACCTGGACCTGTGCCCGCAACCGATCAAATTCAGAGGCCCGACCCGCTTGTTCACGAGACACGACCTGGTGCAAATTTTGGTGCGACCGCTCCATCGCCAGATGCGCAACCTTGAGCAATTCCCCAGCCAATAACAAATCGTAAAATCTTTCTTCGACCGCGGCGACCACGAGTTGACGAGTTTCCCTTTCGGTCTCTCCCATTATCGCCACTTGGCGATCCGCCATATCCATAGCGGCACGAACCCCACCTCCAGCATAGAGCCTTTGGCGCATGGTAACCGTACCAGTAAGATTATTCTCAGTGCCAATCCGAACCGCATTCCCTGCAAATACGAACGAAGGAAGTAACCAATTTCTATTGTAATTGATTGAAGCTTCGAGTTGGGGCAAGCCCGCAGATCGCGCCAAACTGCGACCTTCACGTGAATGGACCACGTCAATCTTGGCTTGTAATAACCGTTCGTTATTGTTAAGGGCTAGAGCTACCCCTTTTTCGACATCTATAACCAAGGTTTCAGCT
>DQLG01000196.1 GCA_015660315.1 Candidatus Latescibacterota bacterium | reverse complement strand
GCGGCGGCGGCGCCAGGATGGCGCGTTTGCGCTCATCGATATCTTGCCACGGGTCTGCATCCGTCGGGCTAAAAAAATTATCCGTGCCGGAATAGGCTTCTTCGCGGTCGGTGTATTTATAAAAAAGGGTGGTCCGCGGATTCGGCATCGTCCATGGCAGTGTGACATGGCACAAGGCCTCGGTAAAGATAATCGCGGTGCCGGCACGTGCCGGTACGCAGGTGACCATCGGATGCACTCCCTTAGACAGGTCGACCCAAGCCTCCGGCACGCGGTAGTGCCCCTTGTGCGAGCCCGCCAAGCAGCCGAACCCGCCCCCATTACAGACCGTATCCTCCAGCTCGAAGGCCACGGTGACCAGCCCGTTAGCGAAAGTCCCACCGTCCGCGTTGCGCTCGTAATAGTGCGTGACCAGCTCGTGCGGCCGGCTGGGATCCAGCAGGCGTCCGTTGCCCCCGTGTATGGTCCCCCCGGCGAGACCCTTGTTGAAGGTGCCGTGTGTATGCACGTTGATATGGTCAATGCGAAACGGTGGCAGTCCTCCTGCCCTCAGCCCACCGTATATCTCATCCAAAATGCCGGAGATGGCGGGCGGATCCAATAAGTCGAAAAAGCCCTGTGACCAAAAGCCGCCCCTGTCCGCGTGCTGTGAGTGCAAATCCGGCCCCTTTTCATCGACAGTGGCCTTAAGGTCGGCGACTTGCTCGGGTGTAAGGGCGTCTTCAACGGTCAAAAAACCCCACGTATCGAAGGAAAAAAGCTGTTCTTCGTTCATCGGGAAACTCCATTTCCTTGTAGATTTCCAACCTATTCTAATAGCCGTTTAGGCCCCGTTTGGCATTTGTGCGACTCATATCGAACCGAGTACGCCTATGTGAGTTAGTGCGCCCGACGGCAACCTGCCAGAGGACCGTGCTGTGATTTCTCTGGCAGGTGATGCCCTACCCGCCCCCCAGATCTAAGGTATTTACCCCGGACCCACGACAAAGATCCAACGTGAGAAATCTGACTTGGTGCTGATGGATGTGCGGATGCCCAAAATGGACGCTTTAGAAGCGATCAAGGCGTTGCGGGAACGCGAAAGCGGCGGGGACCGCTATCTGTCGGTCATCGGCCTGACCGCTAATGTGATAGAGGGTGGCCGCGAGAAATGCCTCAAAGCCGACATGGACGGTTATGTCCCCAAACCGGTGCGCTTATATATTCTCCCCGATCCTCGCCCTTACCACCCAACACCGCCACATAGCCCCTCTTACCGCGGAGACAAGACCCCGCCACAGCTATTTGCGGGTAATCTCTTCGCTGCAGTGCGGGCAATAAAACTTGCTGCTCGACTTGCGACGTAAAGCGCCGACAAATCCCGAGCCGAGAATACCGGCTGGCAACGCAAAAAGACCGATGCCCAGCAAGGCGATGATCGCGCCAAAGAACTTGCCGAGCGGCGTGATCGGATAGATATCGCCGTAGCCGACCGTCGTCAGCGTCGCGACCCCCCACCACATCGCGGCCGGAATGCTCGAAAAAGCGACGGGCTGGGTTTCCTGCTCGACGTGGTAGATAATCGCCGAGGCAAATACCAATAAAAAGAGAATGACCAGAAAGACCATTGCCAACTCGCTCTTCTTCATCCGGTAGACGTCGGTGAAAATTCGCAACGACTCCGAATAGCGGATGACCTTGAGCAAGCGCAGCAGCCTAACTAGCCGGATCAGCCGCAGCATACGCGCGTCAAAAGGGAAGAGCAAGGGCAGGTAAAAAGGCAGGATCGCCGCCAAGTCAACCAGGGCCATCGGCGTGGCCGCATAGCGCACTCGACCAGCCCGGCCTTCGGCGAACTCTCCGCGCTCGGTACAGACCCACACGCGCAAGAGATATTCTATACTGAAGACAATCACCGAAATGTTCTCGAAGCGATGAAATATCTCGCCGTATTCCTCGTTGAGTCCGGCGACCGATTCTAAGAGAACGACCAAGACATTAAACAAAATCAATAACAACAAGAAGAGATCGATGCCCCTTGCCAGGCCCCGGCCGTCTTCTTCCATAATCTCGAATAGAAGTCGTTTTGCGTTGCCCGCCATATCATTCGCCGCCGGGGCGGTTATTCTCTCTCATTTGCCAGCTGGCACAGAACTGCACCGAGGTTGGATTCGTCGAGCATCGGCGTAAAGCGCTGGCGAAAATCCGCACTGGCCCGCCGGGCGAATTCCCGTTGCGCCGCCTCCAGACTTCCAGCGGAATTGGCCTGGATTCGCATGAGGTATTCGGCGGTTATTCTGTGCGGCAGCAATCGCTCGTCTAGCGCTTCGTGTACGGACTCCGTGCTCTGCTCCGTCCATATCGTGACGGCAAAGTCGACCGGGCGCGTATCGAACAGTAGAGCGGTCGGCGGCTTTTTCTTCGCGTAAACCAGGCTTATCAACAGGAACAGCGCGAACAATCCGGCCAGCAGCAACGTCGATTCGTCCATCACAGGTCGATCCTCCGGTTTCACTTGCTGAGTATCTTACGCTAATATAATCAAGTCGCGCTTAAATAGCCCCTGAGATCTATCTTTTGTCCCAGCCGCGTGGGGGGAATATATTAATCCCGACACACGCGAGATTAGAATGGCTCGCGTGTCCCATGCATTTACCCGAGCAAATACACGGAGTTCCCATGAAGAATTTACGCGTTGGAGTAGTGGGTTGCGGCGGCCGTGGCCGCGGCCACATGCGCTTGCTGCACTCGTTTGCCGATACCGACCTCGTCGCCGTTTGCGACCCCTTTGAAGAAAGCAGCAAAAAGGCTGGTGAGCAGTTCTCGGTCGCGGCCCGCTACGAAACAGTAGAAGAAATGCTCGACAGCGAAGAGCTGGACGCCGTCGTCATCGCCACCCCGGCCCACCTCAACGCGCAAGCGGCCCTACCAGGTCTCGAACGCAGCATCGACACCTTGATGGAAAAGCCCCCTGGCATGCACCCGGACGAAACCCGCGCACTCAAAGCCGCCGCACAAAAAAGTGGCGCCCGCTGCATGGTCGGCTGGAACCGCCGCTTCGACCCCTATGTCAGGCGAGCGCAAAGCGAGATCAAGGCCCGCGGCTCCATCTACCAACTCGTCGGCGAATTCCACAAAAGCCTGAGCGGCTTTGTAGCGTCAGGACGCTTCCCGGTGGAAGTCTTGGACAATTTCCTCCTAGAAACCCCCATCCACTCGATTGACCTAGTCCGCCACCTCGCCGGAGCCCCCGTCGCCGAAGTGCACAGCTTCGTCCGGCGCGTGTCCGCCTACAAGGACGTGTACGCCGCGCTGGTCGTTTTTGAAAACGAATGCGTCGCCCAGATCAGCGCCAACTATACCACCGACGCCCGCCTCGAACGCTACGAAATTCACGGGCGCGATATTTCCGCCTATCTCGAAGGCATCAGCGGGGGTGAAATCGTCTGCGACGGGGAACGGAGGCCAATCGAAGTGGCCGGCCCCGACAGCACCGCGGCGCAAAATCGCTATTTTTTCGACTGCATCAAGGAAGGCCGCCCGATCGGCGCACCGGCCGCCGACCTCGACGAGGCCATCGCCACGATGGAATTGGCGGCAGCGATATTGGCCGGCTTGCGCAAGCCTTAGGCAAGTTGTGGTCTATCTAAGTCCAATAACGACGATACTGCACTATTTTCTGATACCTTCTTGATAGGTTTAATATCGCGTGATTACGATCCTACTGCTGCTGCTTTTTTCGGGCACTGCCATGGCACAACCCACACTGGCCCTGATCGAAAGTACCCTCGCGCTCAAACACCCCGTAGCACAGCTGAAAACCGATAGCCTTGCCACCCGCCTAAGCACACCGGACAGCACCGGAGTGCTACTCTTTGACGTGCGTCGCGCCGACGAATTCGCCGTCAGTCGCATCCGCGGTGCGGTGCGCGCCGACCCCGACCTGACAGCCGATGGATTCGCCCGGATGTTTGCGGGCGCTTTAAAAGAGAAGGAACTAGTCTTCTATTGCTCGGTGGGCTATCGCTCTGCGATATTGCTCGAACGGGTACAACAACAAGCGCTGGACGCGGGGGCGGTTTCGCTGGCGAATTTACGCGGGGGAATATTCAGGTGGTACAACGAACGGCGGCCGCTGTATGATGGAACGGGCAAGGTCGACACCGTGCATCGCTACAACGCGTTCTGGGGCAGGCTGTTGAAGAAAGAGGACTAGCACTGGCCTTGAGACCTGCCAGTTTTCCGCCATCACCTTCCACGACTCTTTGACGGCATAGTCTGCTGACATTGTAGGCCGCAGGCAAGATGCCCACGGCGCAAAATTACTTTGGTAGTATCTTCCCAGTTGGCCTCCGGCTGCTGCTCCATTACCGCGAAGAAGATATTATCGGCCAACCGAGTCAGACTTTCCGAGTCAATGCGGTGTCCATTCGTCGAAGAGATCGAAAGAGTCGAACGGAGTCTATGCTCTTTTAATTGCGGCCCAGCGCCTTGAGCAGGCTGCGGGCCAAAGTGGCGATATTAATACGCCACGATGATCTCCACGTCCTGGCCATCGAACTGCACCTGATTGGCCTTCTCGCGGACATTGCGGCTCATAACAAAGAGAATCTCGGCGATTCTGAGCGCGGCCCGCTGGACCAGATACTGATAGATATTGAGGGCAATGAGGATCGCGATCCAGACGGTAAGAATCATCGTATAGATATTGATAGGGAGAGTCTCCAATAGTGGTTTCACCTGCCCTGTGCACCGCTAAGACCGATGCGCAGGGAACAATAAGCCAATCATATTTCAGGTGAAATCCCAACATAAAATGCAAATGGAGAGACTATTATGCCTTCGGTCTACCTATCTCGATTAGTTCTTAACTATTTGATAATCAGTATGTTTTTGAGCGTGCGTCTCACGCTAGGGTCAGGGGGGCAAGTAAATTTATAAAAGGGAATGTGCCCCCCCCAGCCCGCTCTACTCCTCACTATACTGCAACTGGTGCAACCGATAATAGATCCCCTGCTGCGCCAACAACTCCTCATGCCGACCTTCCTCGCGAATCCGGCCGTGGTGCATAACCAGAATCTTGTCGGCGTTGCGGATCGTCGAGAGCCGGTGCGCGACCACGATCGACGTCCGACCGTCCATCAGCTTATCGACAGCCTCCTGTATCCACATTTCGGTCTCGGTGTCGATATTGGCCGTCGCCTCGTCGAGGACCAGGATATCCGGCTCGGCGGCCAGGGCCCGAGCAAAGGCCAATAACTGCCGCTGCCCGGCCGAGAACGAGACACCGCGTTCGGCAACTTGGTGGGCGAGCCCCTTCGGTAAGGTGGCGATAAAACGATCGGCGTTGACATCGCGGGCAGCCTGTTCGACCCGATCGCGCGAGGTGCGATCCAGGCCGATATTGCCCTCGATGTCGCCGGCAAACAAAAAAACATCCTGCTGCACCACGCCGATATGGCGGCGCAGCGCTTCGACATCCCATTCGCGCACATCGACGCCGTCGAGTAGGATCTGTCCACGCTGTATCTCATAGAAACGACTGATCAGATTGATGATCGTGCTCTTGCCGGCGCCGGTCGCACCGACTAGGGCGATGCTCTGCCCTGGTGAAGCCCGGAACGAGGCCTCGCGCAGGACCCAATCTTCCCCTTCGTATGCGAAAGAAACATCGCGGAACTCGATCTCGCCGCGTACGCGCTCGGCCCGGTAGCCGCCGCCCACAGGTTCCGGCTCGTAATCGAGCAGTTCAAAGATCCGTTCGGAGGAAGCCATCGCCATTTGCAAAGTCGAATAGCGCTCAGCGATATCGCGAATCGGCATGAAAAAACGCGTCACGTATTGTAGCATAGCCACCAGTACGCCCCACTCGATTTGCTCTCTGAGCACCTGGCCACCACCATACCACAACACCAGGGCCATAACCCCGACGCCACATAATTCCATAAAGGGAAAATAAAGCGAATGGTAGAACGTGCGTTGCAGCCTGGCATCGAGATAGGCGTCGTTGGCCTCGGCGAAGCGATCGGCACTGCGCTGCTCGCAGCCAAAGAGCTGTACAATCTCCATGCCCGAAATCACCTCTTGCAGCGAGGCCGTGAAACGGGCGAAACGCGTCCTGGCGACCCGGTCGGCACGAAAGGTCCTCTGCTGCAGCCAGACAATGGCGATAAAACACAGCGGCAACGCCGCACTGGTCAACAGGCCCAACTTGACGTCCATATAAAAGATATAACCGAGAATTGCGAAAATCGTGAAGATATCGCTGAGCACCGAGACCACGCCGTCGGTAAAAAGCTCGTTGAGCGCGTCGACGTCGCTGGTATTGTGCGCCATTAGCCGGCCAATTGGGGTGCGGTCGTAAAAACGCAGCGGCAAACGTTGCAGATGCGCAAAGATCTGCGCCCGCACATCGCGCATCGCCCATTGGCCGACCATGCTCGTTGCCCAACCCTGGGCATAGCTGATCCCGAACTGCAGCACCAGCAAGCTCGCATAGACCGAGATCACCCAGCCCAAACCCTCGGCGTCGCCGGGCAGGATGTAGTCGTCGACGGCGATTTTGGTGAGAAAGGGGCCGGCCTGCTGCACGGCGGAGGCCGCCGTAATCAGCGCCAAAGTCAAGAGCATCCAGCGCGCATAGGGCCGCAGATAGCCCAGCAAACGGGCCAAGAGCCGCGGATCTATGCCCGTGTCATCGACCGACTCTTCCGCGCTCATAACTCGCTCAATTCCTCGACCAAATGCTGCCGGCGATACATATCGGCGTAAATCCCGTCCTGCGCGACTAGTTCCTCGTGGGTGCCGCGTTCGGCGACCGCGCCCTCGTCGAGAACTATAATTTGATCGGCGCCCTTGACGGTGGAAATCCGGTGGGCGATAAGAATCGTCGTGCGCGCGGCCATCACTCGGCGCAACGCCTTGAGGATCTCCTCCTCAGTGCGCGTGTCGACGCTGGCCAGCGCGTCATCAAGGATCAGGATCACCGGGTCGCGGGCGATCGCGCGGGCGAGGGCCGTGCGCTGTTTCTGCCCGCCCGAAAGCGTCACGCCGCGCTCGCCGACAACCGTTTCCAAACCAGCCGGGAAAGTCCCCAAATCGGTTTTGAGTTGCGCGGACTTCACCGCCTTCTCAACCACCTCATCCGCCGTACCCAAGGTGATATTCTCGCGGATAGTATCCGAGAACAAAAAGGTGTCTTGCGGTACATAACCGATGGCGGCGCGCAGTTTCTTCAGCGGAATCTGCTCGATCGGCACGCCATCGATC
>DQLG01000144.1 GCA_015660315.1 Candidatus Latescibacterota bacterium | reverse complement strand
CGCCCCCTCATTCCCCTGAGCCCGCGTAACGAGCAAACCCAATTCGATATCGACCAACCCCGGCTTGCGCGTGCGCACCTCTTCAAAAAGCACCGCGGCATCGACACAACGCCCTAAATCGAGATAGAGATGCCCTAGATTCGCGCGCGCTTCAACCCCTTCTCCATCACAAGCCATAGCCCTGCGATAATGCGTTTCGGCCTGATCGAATACACCTCGCGTCTTGGCGATATAACCGAGGTTCAAAAGCGCCAAGGCAAAATCGGGTTGGCTTTCGACCGCCGCGGCAAACAGCGCTTCAGCCCGGTCCAGATCTCGCGCCTCCAAAAACCACACGCCCTTATTGAAGCGGTGCTGGGCGTTATCCGGATCGATCACCAGCGCTTCATCCAACACGGCGAGCGCTTCCTCCCGCCGATCCATGACTTTGAACATATTGGAGAGATTGCCCAATGCCTCACTGCGCTGAGTCACCGGAACCCCCGCCGCACGGCGATAGGCTTCTTCGGCTTCAGCCCATTGTTCTAAAGCTTGTGCGGCCTGGCCGCAGATCAGTTCGGCTCCATAATGAACCGCGTCGTAATCGACTGGAAAGAAAGTCACCTGTCCGTCACCGGCCAACGTCGCACGCCCGTAGCGCAAAGCTTCCGGCCAATCCGCGAGTCGGACATTGACTTCTGCAAGCGAAAGCTTGGTCAGTACATACTCTGGGTCAATTTCTTCGGCGCGCAGCATTTCGACCTTTGCCCGCTCGAACTCCCCCATTTTCACCAACGTGCGCCCAAGAAAGAGCAACGCGGTGGTATAAATGACCCAATTGCGATCCTGACGACAGGTGCTTTCTTCGACGATATAGCTATAAGCCGCCTCTGCCTCCGCTAGTTGCCCCGATGAATAGTAGGTCAGCGCGACGTGCGAACCGGTCATATAGTCTTCTGGATGCTGTACCAGCCAGCGTTCCATGATTCCGAGATAGCGCTCCTTCTTGGCCCGGACGACCTCCGGGCTCGTATAGCCGGTATGTATTACGCGAATATCGGTCGCGACCATCTCCAAGCCTAAGCGCCCCAACGAAGGCGTGATCTGCTCGTGCACGGGCATCTCGAACTCGATGCCCGGCAAGTTGGGGAAAAGTCGCATCTGCAAACAGGACACCTGTTCATGGCCTTGGTCATCGAGCACGAAAAAATAGCTCTTGTTGCCGCCTTCGTCGACGAGCCGACGAATCTCAGCATGGCATTCCTGAGGCATAATATCATCAGCGTCGAGCCAGAGAATCCAATCACCAGTGGCCAATGTAAGCGATACATTGCGCGCCGCCGCCCAGTCGTCACACCAGGAAAAACTCCCCATTCGCGCGCCATAACTTTCAGCCAGGGCCACCGTACCATCGGCCGAACCGGTATCGACGACCACGATCTCATCGACCAAACCCTGCACGCTATCCAAGCAGCGGCCCAGCCGCTCCTGCTCATCGCGCACGATCATACACAGCGTCAACCGGCCACCGCCGTTTTCCGCCTTCTGCGCGATAAGCGATGCGGCGCCGCGCGCCGGTTTTTCCCCTTTGGCAATATAGAGGCCGGTGCCGGATCCACTTTGGCGCAGCATATTGAGCGCCTGCGCCGCCTCCCCTCGTTCCGGCGATATATTGCTTGCGCGGAGAAAAGCCTCTTCGGCCTCGGCGAATCGACCGAGATTGTGCAGCGCCTGGCCAGTGAAAAAATAAAGGGAATAGTCTATAGCCTGCGGATCTAGCGAGACATCCCTCTCCAGACACCCCGTAGTAGCAGCGGTCAAATAATCCAGCCCCGCAGCAAAATGTCCCAGCTTGACATGCACATCGCCCAGCGACATCAGGGTCAGCTTATCTTCGGGCGCCAACTGCCGAGCGGTCTCCAACGGTGCTATGGCTTCCTCGTAGCGTTCTTCCTCCAACAGACAACGCCCCGCGAAGGTCGCCGCAAGCCGCCGAACCGACACCAATTCAACCGCCTGCTGATCAGCCGCGAGAATCCGCGCGAAATACTCACCCGCCGCCGGGCGTTCACCTGAAACATAAAGTCCGTACCCGATGCGGAAACAGGTCTCCCAGCCCTCCGCATGCTCCCTCAGCCATTCGTTCATCAGGCGCAGATAATAGGCGTTTTTGCGTTCGATCGCCTCGGTGTCAACGACTCGAGTGTGATTCACTTCTACATCGGTACCGCGACAGTCAATGCCCGCCCGCCGGAGCGCGGCGGCGACATTTTCGTGCACCGGCAGTTCAAAGCGAATATCGGCGCGGTTGGGAAACATTTTCAATTGGCGAAAACGGGTCTGCCCGCCGTCTTCGTTGACTAGGGTAAAATACAGGGCCTGATCAGGTTCGAGAGCTTTGGCCTGTCGTATCTTCTCGCCATCCTCCGGCAACAAATAGTCATCGGCGTCGAGCCAGAGGATCCAATCGCCCGTCGCCATTTCGAGTGAGGCATTGCGTGCCGCAGAAAAATCGTCGCACCATTCGAAATGGGCGATCCGTGCGCCATAGCCCTCGGCCAACGCGATCGTCCCGTCGACAGAGCCGGTGTCGACCACCACAATTTCGTCGACAATGCCCCGCACGCTGTCGAGACAACGGCCGAGCAGTTCTTCTTCGTCGCGGGCAATTATACAGGCACTGAGCGTATATGTTTTCCGCTGCAAGCGCTTGAAGTTGTCGGCAAGAATGCGATTGTCCGGAGCTAGCTCCACCCCACGCGTATAACACTGCCGGGCTTCGTCCAAACGGCCAAATTGTTCGAGCAGTAGTCCCTTATTATTGAGCGCCTCAAAAGACGCGGGGAAACGTGCGAGCATCTCGTCATAGGCCGCCAGCGCTTCATCCGCACGTCTCAGGCATCCGAATAACTCGGCCCGCACCAAGAGGACCAAGTCTTCCTGTAGGTAGATCCGCGCTTCCTCGCCGGCATCGGCGGTTTGTGCAACCACCGTTTCGATGCTAGCGAGCGCCTCATCGAAGCGCTCGGCGTTGCGATAGGCGATGGCCAATTCGTAGCGAGCCCGCAAATCATCTGGATTGTCGCGAACCTTGCGCTCGCCGACTTCCAGGTAGTGATCTACGCCGCGCTCTTTTTCGACATGGCCATAATGATGCACCGGTATCGGGCAGTCGCCGAGTAGCATGGCCGCTTGCAATAACGCCGGTTCGACCAGTTCGTGCACCACACCAACGAAGCGTACATCGCGTCGATTGCGCCAAAGCCGAACCTTAGTAGTCGGAAAATAACCCGGATATCCCTTTTCCTCCGGGATTTCACCACGACAGGGCACCCAGCCAGAACGGTTTTCCTCTTTACTATAATTACGGGTCGTCATGCGATAAGCGTCGGCGTCCCTGCCCGCGAGCAGCTGGCGCAACCGCGCATGATCCTGGGCGGCCAAAACCTCGTCACAATCCAGCACCAGTATCCATTCGCCCTTCGCCTCGGCGATGGATCGATTGCGGGCCTTTGAGAAATCATCGTCCCAGGCTTGACTGAATACCCGCGCACCTGCGCGACGAGCTACGGTGACTGTATCGTCGCTCGAACCCGTATCGACGACGACGATCTCGTCCACCAAACCCGCAACACTTTGCAGGCACTGCCCCAAAAACACAGCCTCGTCCCTGGCGATCATGCAAAGCGACAGGTGCGGACGGCGTAGACGGGCGCCCTTGCTCTTCTTGCCCTTACTCTTGCTCTTCTTGCCCACGTATTCTCTCCAACATGGCGTGTGCCACCGGATACTGCGGGTCGTGCGCCAGCAGACGTTCGGCCAATTCGCGCGCCGCCTGTAACTCCCCATTCTCTATCAGCACATCGGCCAGCGACGAGGCAGCACCCTGATCGCGCGGGTTGAGATCCAGATACTCCCGCAGGAGGGCGATGCCGGCGGCGGTGTTGCCGGACTGGGCATACATGACCCCGGTGTTGACGATAACATCGCGATTGTCCGGCTCCAACTTGGCCGCCTTCTCTAGATAATCAACGGCTTCCGAGGGTTCCCCCTGCTCCCACTCCAATACCGCCAGATTGATCAGCGTTTCCACCCAGGAGGAGTTTAGCGCCAGCGCCTTCTTCATCGTCGACCGCGCCGCTGCGATCTGCCCCGCCTGATAATGCGCCAATCCCAGGTAATTATGCGCCCGAAAGGAACCTTCATCCATCTGCACCAGACGTTCGAGATGTTCGATCGCATCGACGGACTGACCGGATTCCATCAGCAAAGCTGACAACACCACGATCGACTCGACAAAATCACCCTTCGCCGCGACCGAATCCCGATAAGCTGACAATGCCGCCTCGTCATCCCCAAGCGAACGCATACGATCGCCTTCAGCCAACGCATAGATCGCTTTGAGCTCATCTTGATGCACCTGGTCAAGCGGCCCTTGCCCCCCGACCGAGACGCATTCGAGCACTTGCACAACTCTCTCCCCATGGCGCCCGAGTTGGCGCGTGGCCTCACACAACACCGCCGGTGAGTGAAAACTGTGATCAAAACCGCCAATCGTTTCAAGTGCCTGCCCGCGGAAAGCGATGACCCCCCCTT
>DQLG01000672.1 GCA_015660315.1 Candidatus Latescibacterota bacterium | reverse complement strand
GGAAAATATTTAGCAATGTGTACTTTTAATATCTTCCGGGCGATCTGCCATTCGATGCGGACGAAGAGCAGATCGGGCAAAAGTGTGCGTAGGCGTTCGAGGCCGTGATTGATGGCCGATTGGGTGCGGTTGAGCCGTAGGCCGGCCTGGGTGAGGCGTTGCTCGCGGTAGATACAGCCGAAGAGGTGCCGCAGGTCGAGATCAATGTTTTTTAGATCAATTTCATTCAATGTCATAATTGGCATTATGACATTGATTAATGTCAAGCGGTGGGCGACTATTATAGGGTATTCGCTATTTGACCGGTATGCTAGGTCTACGATCGGACTACCCGCGGCTCACGCTTTGTTTCGACGAAAATTCAATGTATTGAGAAAGGATCTTCTAACGTGAAAAAATATACTATCGCTCTATTGCCCGGTGACGGCATTGGGCCTGAGATTGCTGCTGAGGCAAAAAAAGTAATCGACGTTATTCAGGCCCAGGGCAATGCGCAGTTCGAATGCACCGAAGCTGCTTTTGGCGGCAACGCCTATTTGCAGACCGGCAAGGCCTTCCCGCAAGAGACTATCGAAGTCTGCGATGCGGTCGATGCGATTATCAAGGGGCCGATCGGTCTTAGCAAGGAGGAGTCAGACAAGATTCCGGTCGACGAGCAGCCCGAGCGCGGCGCGCTATTGCCGATGCGCCGCCGCTACGATACCTTCGCAAATTATCGTCCAGTCTATTTGCCGAAGGCCTTGGCGCACTTCTCGCCGTTGAAGCCCGAAGTAGTCGGCGAGGGAATCGATTTGCTAATGATTCGCGAGTTGGTCGGCGGGCTCTATTTCGGCCATAAGGAGCGTGGTACGGACGATTCGGGCCAGCGCTTTGTACGTGAGACGCTCGAATACGACGAGGGGCAGATTGCGCGGATTCTGCACGTGGCTTTTGGCGAGGCGAAGAAGCGCAAAGGGATCTTGCACAATGTGCACAAGAGCAATGTACTATTGTCGAGTGTGTTGTGGAACGAGGTGCTCGAAGAAGTGGCCGCCGACTATCCGGAGATCGAAGTCAAACACATTATCGTCGACGCAGCGGCCACCGCGCTGTGTTTGGACCCACGGCAATTTGACGTGATGGTGATGGAGAATATGATGGGCGATATACTCAGTGATCTCGGCGGCGGTATCTTGGGCTCGTTGGGGCTGATGCCCTCGGCCTGTGTCGGGCCGGAAAAGGCCTATTACGAGCCGGCGCACGGCTCGGCGCCGGATATCGCCGGCAAAGGGATCGCCAACCCCTATTCGATGATCGGTTCGGTGGCGTTGATGATGGAGACGAGTTTTGGCATGACGGAGGAAGCGCGGGCTATCTGGGCGGCGCTGGAGGGGGTCTTCGCCGAGGGTTTCGCCACCGCGGATTTGGGGAGAGGCGAAGGGGCGAAGTTATTGGATACGGCAAGTTTTGGCGACAAGGTCGTCGAGCGCTTGGCCGGATAACGAGGAATCGGATAATGGGCGCCACTTATAAGTGGGACGCAAAAGATTACGCAAAAAACTCGACCGCGCAATTCGATTGGGCGAATGAATTAATCGACAAACTGACATTGTGCGGCGCGGAGCACGTGCTCGATGTCGGCTGTGGTGACGGCAAGGTGAGCGCGGCGCTCAGTCGGCGGGTGTCTGCCGGTAGCGTGCTCGGCATCGATAGCTCCGAGCAGATGGTGGCGCTGGCTGGCGATAATTTTCCGCAGAACGAGTACGGCAATCTGTCCTTTGCGCAGGCCGACGCGCGGGCACTTGTCTTCGATGGGCGGTTCGACGTGGTCTTTTCCAACGCGGCGTTGCACTGGATTCGCGGTCATCAGCCGGTGTTGGCGGGCATTGCGCGCGGTTTAACGACTGGTGGACGGTTTTTATTGCAGATGGGCGGGCAGGGCAATGTGGTCGATTTGATCGCGGTGCTCGACGAAATGATCGCGCGGACGCCGTGGGCCGAGTATTTCGCCGATTTCAGTTTCCCCTACGGTTTTTACGGCCCCGAAGAATACACCGGCTGGCTGGCGCAGGGGGGGCTGGTGGCTGAGCGGCTAGAGTTAATCCCGAAGAATATGGTGCACGAAAACGCGGCGGCGTTGGTCGGTTGGGTGCGCACGACCTGGTTGCCCTATACGCAGCGGGTGCCCGAGGCGTATAGGGAGGCTTTTGTCGAAGAACTGATCGAGTTTTACCTGGCCGCGCATCCGCTCGACAGCGAAGGCCGCACGCATGTGCGGATGGTGCGCTTGGAGGTCGAAGGACATAAGGCGGCATAGGCCGCGTTGGCTTTTTGCATTGCATCGACAGCGAAGAGCCGCCGCGCCTGTTTTGCGGTTGGCGTCTGCTACCGTTTAAACGCCTCGTCGTCGGTCGACCAAGTCATATCCGGATCGATCGGCCAGATCGGCCGCCGCAAGTGCTCGTAGGGCAGGCTGGCGTAGTCGACGGTGCTGACGCCGGGGCTGGCCAGTTCGATAGTGCTGGCGACGATAGGGTCAAAGGAGGCGCGGTGCGCCTGGTTTGACTTGACGACCAGGATCTGTTTTTCCTCGAGAATAATACCGGCGCTTTTGAAGAAGTCGCGGTCCTTTCCGGTCCGCTGTTCGGAGAATATGACGTCGATTTTGTCACCGAACCGCATCACCACGCGCGGCCCGACATTGGCTTCGCGGAAGGCGGCCTCGTCGACGGTGCGCCCCCAGCCGCCGTGCGTGGGGCCGAGGATCATGTAGTTTCCGTCGTCGATACCGCGCACCGTGCCCGTTACTTCCAGCGGCTCGTAGAATCGCTGGTCTATCTTACCCCCGACCTTCAATGTCAACGTTGCGCCGACACCGGCGGCCATACCGGCGGCGACCGTCTCCGCGTCGCGGATCGTCAGCGCGCAGTCTTTGGCGCCTAGGCGGATCAGGGCTTCGAGTACCGCCGGGCCGTCGGCGGGGCAGGCGCTGCCGGGATCGTCGCCCAAGTCGACGAGCATCACCGGCTTTTCGTCACGCGCCATCGCTTCTTGCACCCCGTCGTCGACCGAATAAAACGGTCGCACTGCCAGCAACTGCTCGCGCCGGTTCCATAAGTCCTGGCCGAGTTCGGCGCAGACGCGTCTTGCCAGATTCTGGTCTGCGTCGGCGGTGGCGACAATTGACATGCCGGCGTCGGGGGAGTCACCGTAACCGTAGCCGCCGAGAATGGTGATATTGATGATGCCGGGTATTTTTTCTAGTTCGGCCCGTCGTTCATTTAATTGGTAAAGCAGTAGATTTTTTTCTTGTTCGGGCACGTGCGACCATGTGCTCTGGCCGATATTGGGCCCGATGATCGGCACGAATAGCCGCCGGGTCACCGGGTGCAATTTGCCGTCGAGCATCTGGAGCAGGCAGGCAGCAGCTTCGAGGCCGCGCTCGTAGCCGTCAATATGCGGGTTGGTGTCGTTGGGAAAGGGCACGACGTGCTCGTTTTCCCAGCGGCTCATAATGGCGTGGAAGTCGTAGGTGGCGACCATCGGCAAAGCATCGCCCAATTGTTGGCGTGCCGCACGCAGGAGTTCGCCTTCGGCGTCGGTGTAAGGCGCTTCCGCGACCATCGCGCCGTGCAAGGCGAAATAGACACCGTCTAAGTCGCCCATGCCGGCCAAGGCATCGACGATTTCGCGCCGGCACGTTTCGAAGACCTGGTCTCCGATGATGCCGCCGTGTGCGAAGCTGATGCCGACGCCGGGTACCAGTTCGATGTCGCTGCGTTGCGCACCCTCGACGAAACCGCCGATAAAGCTTTTTCGGTGGGCGCTGGTCAGCAGTTCGGCACCGCGTTGCAGGCGGACGCTGTGTATGGTGTCGTTGCGCTCGACAGCGAAGGTGTTGGTTTCGTGCCAAAGCCCGATGATGCCAATTCTCATAGGATTTCTTCCTTATTTCTTTTGTAGACGACGAGCAATTTTCACGCGCGTCAGAATTTCCAACGCAAATAAGTGTAGGCGCTGTGCTGAGTTTGCGTTGGTTGTGTATCGACGAAGAAGGCCCTTCGAGGGCGGGAAACGGTAGCTCTGGCCTTTTGGGCCGGTGTAGAGCGTGCCGGCGCGAAACCCGATACGCCCCATGTGCCAATCGCCGACCGCCCGGCCGCGCTCACGGACCAGCCCATAGCGGTCGAAGCCCGTGGCCTAGGCGCGATAGGTGCCGTTCCCGCCTATTCTTCCTCCATAACGCATTTGCGTAAAGGCTGGTTGATAGGACCCCGCGACCGGACAGCCCGCTCAACCCTCATCAGCCGCAACGATCTTGGTCTCATCCGGCAAGTTCGGCACCATGCACAAGAATTCAAAGGCCTCGTCCCCTTCCGCTCGATACCAATGCGGCACGTTCGCAGGGATAAAGACTACGTCGTCTTGCTGTACGGTGATCACCTCGTCGCCGATGCCAACTGTTGCCCGCCCAGCGAGTACGTATTGCTGGTGTTCGACGGTATTGGTGTGGTTGGGCATGCCGCCGCCCGGCTGCATGTGGAAGCGGCGCATTGCGAAGTTGGGTCCTTCATCGGCGCTGAGCAGCACTTGTCGCGAAGTGCCCTCACCGGCGGTTACTTCTTCGGCGGCGACTTCGTTGGCTTTTTTCACAATCATAACAGGTCTCCTTTATAGTATACAGATTATTCGTCGGTGAGCACGGGGGAGACGCTGGCGCGCGCGTGTAGGTCGGCGAAGTCGGCACTGCCGTCGTCGTCGAGCAACTCGGTGCTCGAACCCCACTCGTCCACGGGGTGGTTGCCACCTTGGAAGAAGGTCCACTTCTGGGCCGAGTTGGCGAAGTAGATATTGATATTGCCGGCGCGCGTAACCTTGACTAGGCGTCGCGGTGTGCTGTGGTCAGCTTTTTCGACGCGGTATTTTTCGATTGCGTCTTCGTCCATTTCAATACCGAGGCCTGGTGCCTCGGGTACGCGCGCGTGCCCGCCCAAAACCGGGATGCGTTCCTTGAGCAGGCTGTGCTCGTAGAGCTCGTGGCAAGTGATGGTCGGCCATTGCGCGTGCGTGAGCACGGCGCTCAGGTGTAGCGAGAGCGCGGTAGTCGGCCCGGCGCCGACCATTTGCAAAAAGAAGGGCATGCGCAGTGCGGCGGCGGTGCGGCCCTGCTTTGTAATGCCGTCGACGCCGCCGCCGAGCACCCAACCGTCGCAGACGCCGCCCATTTCCATGCCTTCGCGAGGTTCGATAACCCCGTAGTGGTGGGCGATGGAGCTTTGGATCTGAGTGCGCAGAAAACGGTTGCCCGGTGCATCCTCGCGCGGGATCGGGTCCTCGAAGATCTTGATCTTGGGATAGGTCTCTTCCAATTCGCGCAAGAGTGGGATGGCGTTGGAAGCGTTGTTCAAAAAGGCGTTCCAGTCGGCGTCGATGCGGAAATGATCTGGGGTGGCTTCGCTTATGCGGCGGATAGTTTCACGCACGTCGAACCAGGGTCGAGTTTTTATTTTGATACAGGTATAACCGAGCTCGACGGCGGTTTTGGCCTCGATCTCGTATTTCTCCGGCGACATATCGTGATCCCAAAACGAGATTGCACACCAGTCGCGGCACTTTGTGCCCAAGAGCTGGTAGAGCGGCACACCGGCGATTTTGCCGGCCGCGTCGAAGAGGGCCATCTGTAGCCCGGCCCCCAGCGAGTCGTCCCACATATGCGCGAAGGGCGACTCGCCGATAACGCGCTCGTGGGCTTTGACGCGGCCCCAAGTGTAATTCTGGATGGTCTCGCCCCAGCCGACGACACCGGCATCGGTTTCGACGCGGGTGATTTCGAGCTCGGACCAGGTGTGCACGCCGGCGCGTTCCATTTCGGTGCGGACGCGGTCGACGAAGGGCACCTGCAGGGTGAAGCGTTCTACGTTGGTTATTTTGGCGGGCATAGTGGTGGCCTTTCTTTGAATAATGGCTTTGATTTTTTGTGTGAGTGTTGGCATGGCTTTGGGGAGTAGTGTGGGGTAGGGTGGGAGTGGTGTCAAGATCGGTGGGGTGGGACGGCGGGTCGGGGGGCTGCCTTCAGACAACGCTAAGGCGGGCCTAGCAGCTTGCGGGAGGGCGCAGCGGAGGCGGTTGGAGTTTGGTTACCGGTGGCCGAGCCTGGGCGACGTGGAAGCAACCGTACCCCGATACGCAGGTGCTCGCTGGCGGCACCTATTCGCAGAGCCACTATCAGAGCTATCTCTATATCAACTCGCGCGACGGCGACTACCGCACCAGTAATCGCTATCAGATCTTTGGCCTCGATCCGTCGATTGGCAGCTACGCCAACCCGTTTTTTCAAGCCTGCAAGATCAACAACCCGATGCTCGGTGTGCGCATCAACAAGGCGGTGTTCGCGTCGGGGATGCTGTGGTTGCAACCGCTGTTTTGCACGGCGAACACTTCACCCGATAACGCGCATCGGCATCAACGGTTTCTCCGGATCAATCCCAAAATCCAGTTCTACTTTCTCGCCCTCCCGTTCGAAAGTCATCTTACCCGTATTTAAATCCGCCTCGGCATTCGGCGATTCGTAGAGCGGATAAGCATCGTAGTCGAGCAACTCGCCGTCAACGCGGTGCTCGCCGTTGTAGGTGATGTCGAGCGAGTGTCCGCTAGTCGTTTCGCAAGTGACGCGCTGGCCGTTGGGCCATTGGCTCAAGTCGGGCGCACTCGCCGCGCGTTGTTGGCAGAAGGTGTCAAAGCTGTCGACCTCATCGGCTTCGATGGTTTCGAGCACCAGGCCCGTGTGCAAGCTGTTTAAGCGCAGCAACCAACCGTCGATCAGGCTGCCGCCGTGCACCATATAAATGCCGCCCTCGTCCTCGCGGATATCTTGCCAGACATAGGGGCCGATGGGAAAGATCCCCGCGTAACAGTCGCCTAAGTCTCCGAGAATCCAGCCATTTTTTTCTTGCCACGTATAGCCATTAGGCAAAAACAAATTGACGAAGGGCGCTTCGTCGTCTTGGGGAATCCGATAGAGCACGATGATACTGCCCTGGTGTTGCAGCATGCGCTCGTAGGGCGAGGCGCCGAAGAGCCGGTCGGGCCGTTGCAGATAGGGTTTGTCGAGCCCGATGGCGCGACCGATGTTTTGCGGAAAGCCCGAGAGGAAAGCACTAAAGCGGCCCGCGCCGCGATAGGGGTGGTTGCAGACGATCTTGCCTTGGTGGTTTGGTGCGTCCCAGCCGAGGTCCCAAGAGCCTATGTCGATGGGACCGGCGAGCGTGTTGATCGGCAGGCCCAATTGTGTAGAGCCGAGCGCGAAAGAACGGCTCATATAGGTGTATTTGCGTACCGGGTACGGATCGTGCGCGGCGTGGCGGTAGATATTGCGCGGTGCGCGGGTCTTTTTGACGATGTGAGCTTTACTATTGTCGAGGGCGATTTCTGCGAGCAGGGCCGGTGGGCGATAGGTGGCGACGAGGATGGGCGTGTCGAAGCTGCCGCCGTGGATCCGTGGGTCAAAGTCGATATCGCCGAAGTAGAGATAGTTTAAAGGCTGCACGGCGCCGGAATGCGTCCAGGTGTTGCGGCGATAGCCCTCGCGCGAGTGGCCGCCGGCCCAGGCGCCTTTGAAATATTCGAGCGCCATGTCGGCTACCAGGATCGAGAGTTTCTTTTCGCATTGCGCGCGCAAATGCTCGTCTTGGCTGTGTTCGTAGAGGCCAATATACGCGACCATGTGCTCGACGTGGTAGTGGGTGGAATCGTATTCGTGGTGGCCCAAGCGCGCGGTGCGTTCAATGGTGCCGAGAATCCAGCGTTTGGCTTCGGCGGCAAGTACTTGCGGTGATAGACCGTTCCAGGTGAAATCGCTGTCGGGGAATTGCTCACAGGCCAGCAGTAGGCCGGCGTAGTACATCAGCCAGTGGTTTTCGGTATTGCCGCGTTCGAAGTGGGCACCGGTCAGGTAGTCGTGCAGCAGCAAGCGGCCCTCGTCGCTCAGGGCGTCTTGCCAGCGGCAGTAGGCCAGGGCCGCGGGCAGGATTTCGAAGGGGCCGCCCATCAACTCGGTAGCCGGGGCTTCCGTGCCGCGCCAAAGGGTGCGGCGCACGGTGCGGGTGACTTCTTCGGGGTCGGGGTCGAGCGTCATGAGGGCGTGCACATTCCAATGCGAATAATCGGTGGTCCGCTCACAGATGGCGGCGAGCATCTGTTGGGCGCGGGTATCAACTTGGGTGTTGTAGGTTTGCTGGTCCACCTTTAAATCTCCTCGGGTGCTAAGACGACGCGCACGTGTTTGAAGTGGCCGGCCTGTTGCCAGTGCTCGCCGGCATCGCGGGTATGCCACAAACCGCCGGGTGAAGCGCCCGCGGCCCAAGTGCCGGGCGCGCGTGGGTCGCTGGTGATGCAGGTGGTAGATAGTCGAGGGCCGGTTTGTGTCCAGGGTCCTTCGCCG
>DQLG01000489.1 GCA_015660315.1 Candidatus Latescibacterota bacterium | reverse complement strand
GAACGTATCGACGGCGACGTGGCCAACCTCGCCAACTTCTTCTCCGATTTCGTCTTCAGGATAGTCGGCAGCCTGATCCTGCTCTTCGGCGTGCTCGGCTTGCTCTATTGGGAGAATTGGCATATCGGCGCCGCATTGACCGTCTACGCCATAATCGGCATGACCTGTCTGTTTAAAATGCGCTCAATCGCCGTGCCGCAGTGGAAAGCCGCGCGCCAAGCCAGTTCGGATCTTTTCGGCTTTCTCGAAGAATTGCGTGTCGCGGGACTCACCTACCAATTCGCCGATTCCACCTATGGCATACAAGACGTCGATTTCGCCTTCGAACGCGGCACTTACAACGTCGTCACCGGCCGTATCGGCTCGGGCAAAACGACCCCTTTGCGCACGTTGCAGGGATTGCTGAGCCCGCAAAGCGGCACCGTCTACTGGAACGGACAGGCCGTCGATAACCCCGCCTCCTTTTTCGTGCCGCCGCGATCGGCCTACACCTCGCAGATCCCCTGGCTGTTCTCCGCTTCGTTGCGCGAGAATCTCTTAATGGGCATGCCCGAATCCGAGACAGATCTCGACGCGGCCATTCACGCCGCGGTCTTAGAAAAGGATCTTGTCGATTTTGACGACGGCCTCGACACTTTGGTCGGCCCCAAGGGCGTGCGCCTGTCGGGCGGACAGATCCAGCGCACCGCCGCCGCGCGGATGTTCGTGCGCGACCCCGAACTCTATATCTTCGACGACCTATCCTCCGCCCTCGATGTCGACACCGAAAAAATACTCTGGGAGCGCCTTTTCGCGCAGCGCCAGGCCACCTGCCTCGTCGTCTCGCACCGCCGCCCAGCCCTGCATCGCGCCGACCAGGTCATAGTGCTCAAGGACGGCCGTATTGAAGACCGGGGTTCGCTCAACGAATTGCTTGAACGGTGCGAGGAGATGCAGCGGTTGTGGAAGGGTGATTGGGGTGATGAAAGATCTGATGCCGAGTAGAGCAAGTCCATCTCACGCTGTGGGTCGGGAGGCACGACGGACAGCGCGCTCTCCACGATCCAGCCGGCAAATCTATCCGGCCGGGACAAGCTTGCCGGGGACAAAACAAGTAAGCTGCCCGATGAAGCGCGGTCGCCTCATGGCATGGTAGGAGTAGGTCGATATATTTCGACCTCAACACTTAATCGCTACTGCCCGCCCCTTCTGCGAACTTGCGATCGCGCCAAAAACCATCGCCAGGCTTTTGATATTGTCGGTGCAGACCGTCTCCGGCGTACCGCCTTTGCGCACGCAGTGGATAAACTCGTCGATCAACCCCGCATGCCCGCCGACCCGATCCTTTTTGGCCAACGCCGGCACCTTCAACTGCCGCATCTCCGACATAAAGTCGCCGCTTTTTTTGACGCTGGCGGCGCGGATATCCTCGCCGCCATCCCATTTCGCCGTGCCCTTGGTGCCGACGACGCGCCAATCGCTCTCCCAACTCGTGCTCAAACCCTCGGCACACCAACTGCCGCGATAAGTAAAAATAATCCCGTCGGTCATCTCAAAAATGCAGATCGCCGAGGCGTCGTGCTCATACCATGAGCCTTGGGGATTCCATTCGCGGGCGTAGACCGATACTGGGTCGGCGCCGGTCAGCAGACGGGCTTGGTCGAATGTGTGGATCGCCATATCCAGTAGCAACACGTGCTGCATATAGTCGCGGAAACCGCCGAAGTGAGCGCCGATGTAAAAGTCGCAATTGACCGTAGTGATCTCGCCGATGGCGCCTTTGTGCAACAACCTGCTCATCCGGCGGATGGCGGGGTCGTAACGGCGATTTTGGATCACCGCGTAGATCTTGCCGGCCTTTTGCGCCGCACGCAAAGCCCGGCGCGCTTTGGCCATCGAATCGGCCAGCGGCTTCTCGCCGAGCACGTGGCAACCGTGTTTCAGCGCGGTGGTGGCGACCTCGGTATGCGCCTCTGGGATCGTCACGTCGAACACTACGTCCGGCTCCACCTCGCGCAGCATCGCTTTTAAATTGTCGCCGATCAGTGCGTTCTCCAGACCGAACTCCTCGGCACGCCAACGCGCGTTGCGTTTATCGATATCCACCAAACCCACCACTTCCACGTCCTTGTGCTCGCGCGCGGCATTGAGCCAAGCACGGCTCATCCCACCGCAACCCACCAGTACCGCCCGTGTCGCCGTCTTAGCCATGGTTATTATCCTCCCAGATTAACAGTAACTCTTCGATCAAGCTATCCGCTTGCAATTCTATTTAGACTGAATTCGATTAAACACTGATCAGCGACACCACCGCAAAATTGTCCCTCTCGCAACCACAATCTCCACCCCGATCCACTCCCGTGCTCTTCCGCGAATGACTCTCGGCGTCGAAGGCATAAACGACGTCCGGGACGTTTTCGAGGATCAGAAAGCAGGTCGGAGAAAGGATCCATCGCGGAAGTCCCCGACAACTCAGGCGAAGGCCTTGAGGATTTCCTGTTGGATATTCTGTAGATCGGAATAGGCTTTATTGATCTCTGCGATATCATACCGGATATTATATAAATTATAACGTGTCGCGCAAAGGATAAGACATAGTTCCTGGACGGTTATCTTGCTAACCGGGAACTATTATGGCGCGCGATTTATTTGCGTCTGCGGCCAAAGGCCGAAGCCATAATCCGCTGTACTACTTCGCGGAAATCGTCGAAGAAAGTATAAAACAGCGGCACTAACATCAGCGTCAGCACCATCGACGCCAACAGCCCTCCCATCATTGTCCGCCCCAGGGGCGCATAGGCTATGCCGATCATCTTGGAATTGCCCACCGCCATCGGCAATAAACCAAAAGCTGTGGTAAAGGTCGTCATCAGAATCGGCCGAAAGCGGTGCTGTCCGGCTTCGAGCAGCGCATCGAAACGCGATTTACCACCGGCCCGCAACCGATTGGCCAGATCGATCAACACGATCGCGTTGTTGACCACCACGCCGATAAGAATGATCGAACCAATCATCGACATGACCTCGAAGGGCGTATCGGTCAGATAGAGGACCCAGTAGACGCCGAGAAACGAAAACGGAATCGACACGATCACCGACAGCGGCAAGACGAACGACTCGAAGAGCATGCCCATCAGCAGGAAGACAAAGATCACCGACATCATGACCGCGAAATACATCGACTCGTTCTGTTCCTCTAGCCGTACGAAACGATCGCCCTTGTCCCAATTGTAGCCGCGCGGCATCTCGAAACCCTGCATCGCCTGATCGATCTGCGCAAAGAGTTCCTGGGCTGAATCCTTGCTCGCGCGGGCGCTGACGGTAAGCATCGTCCGACGGTTTTCACGTTTTATCCCACCGAGCGTGCGCTCGACATAGATATCCGCCAATGATTCGAGCGGCACTTCGCGTTCTGCGGCGGTACTGAAGGTCATATTCCGCAGGTCCTGTAGATTCTGATCGTCGTAGCTTTCGAATTGCACGCGGATATCGACCTCGCGACCGTCGTCGGTATGAAACTTGTTGACATTGGCGCCGCGCAACGCGTAGGAAATCGTGCTCGATATCTCCCAGGGATTGACCTCGTAACGCTGTGTCTGTTCCCGGTCGAGCCGCACCTGCAACTCGGTGCTCCCGCGATCCATATCGGTATTGACCGACAGCAGGCCGGGAATGCTCTCCAGCCGCCGCTCGACTTCTTCGGCCAAACCCATCAATACCCGAGTATCTTCGCCATATAAGGTCACATTGACCAGATCATCCTGCTCAGCGTTTTCCCGGTTGACCTGCAACCTGACACCCGGTGGAATCTCGAGCCGCCGGCGAATATCCTGCTCGACCTCCTTATACCCGAGATACCCTTGCTCCCGCCACCCCATCAACATGCTCAGATCATGCCAAGCGACCTGATACCATTCTAGATCCTCTTCTTCAGCGAAAAAAAGCATCACCCGCCCTTGCTCACTACTGAATGAGGTCCGCACCGACTCAACATTGTAATTGGCCTTGTGCGCCATCAACGTATCTTCGACCGCGAGCATATATTCTTCGGCCTCTTGTAGCGATTGCCCCGAGGGCATCTCAAAAGAAAAGACCAACTGCGATTCGTCCCGCTCCTGCTTGTCCGTCCGCATCATACCATTCATCGGGATCTGGATACTGGCCAATAGCACTAATGCGATGACAAAGGCGTCGAGACGGTTACGCAACACCCAAGCCAGCGAGCGCACATAATATTTTCGACACCAGACAATCAGCCTCGGCTCGCCCTTCTGCTCACCCGTCGCGAACTTCAATGTCGCCAAGGGGATAAAGAGCAAAGCGATCGCCAACGAAGCCACAAGGCCGACGATCACTGGCAAACCAAGACGCAGCATCCAAAACGAAAGCTCCTCCACATCTCCCATCAGAATCAACGGCAGGAAGACAACCACTGTCGTCAAAGTCGCCATTGTCACCGCCAGCCCAACTTCTCCCGCCCCTTCAATCGAAGCTGTACGTGGATCGATACCCTGTTGGCGTTTGTGATAGATGTTTTCGACGATGACGATCGCATTGTCGACCACCAGTCCAAGACTCAGCATCAGCCCCATCATCGTCGCCATATTCAGCGACCAGCCTATAAAATAGAGTACGGTAATAGTGACGAGGATCGACAGCGGGATCGCCAGAGTGATGATCATCGTAATACGCACCGCACGCAAAAAGAAAAAGAGCACAATCGCCGCGAAGAGCCCGCCCCACAAGCCCGAATTCTGCAAATTATAAACCGATTTGACTACTTGTTCACCCTGGTCCCAGAAGACCCTAAAATCCAGCCCTGCGAGTTTGGGGTGGGTCTTCAGTTTCTCCATCGCCTGCTGCACACCGCGCGAGACCTCAACGATATTGGCACCGGAGGCCTTGATCACGGCGAAACCCTGCGACTCGCTGCGGTCGATGCGGTTGACCTCGTCTTTTTTCGGCCGCTTGTAGGCGACCTCGCCAATATCGTCCAACTGCAACCGGCGCTCTGGATCGACGACCGTGCCCGCAATCTCCGCGAGATCCTGATAGCGCCCTACTGAGCGCACATAGATCTTCTTGCCGCCCTCGATTACCCAACCGCCGGGCAGCGTCAAATTCTGGTCGCGCAGGTTGGAGATAGTCTCAAGGACATTGACCCCGTGGCCGCGCACCTTGCCCTGATCTAACTCGACCAGTACTTCCTTACTCTGCAAGCCCCACAACTGCACATTG
>DQLG01000533.1 GCA_015660315.1 Candidatus Latescibacterota bacterium | reverse complement strand
GTGCGGCGGCGCGGTCGTTACCAGAATAAAATCCGTGCGGTCTTCGAGCACGACCTCGGGAATAATTTCTGGAGCGAGAAACTGCGAGAGGATCTCAATGCAGTTGGTTTCGGCGAAGATGCGTTTGCGGTCGAGCCACCAGCGCTCTTTGAGCTGTGCGCGGGAATGCGCTTGTTTGACGATCCAGGACTCGTTGGCCGTCGCGACGTAATAGACCCTGTTTTTGAGGCCGTCGCCCAGGCTCATAACGCGAATTTGCGTCCCCCGGGTGAGCAGCTTTTTGCGTTGTAAATAACCGGATATAGCCTTCTTCTCTAAATTCATCGGCTCCTCTTAGGGGGCGGTTTGAATGGATAGTAGCGGGTCGGCAGTCACGATCTGGTCCACTTGCTCGTCGGCGTGATACGAGCTGCGGACCAACGGACCGGATTCGACGTGGCCAAAACCCAACTCTAGGGCGAATTCTCGCCATTGGATAAATTCGTCGGGATGTACAAAGCGCTCCACTTGCACGTGTTGTGCGGAAGGGCTCAGATATTGGCCCAAGGTCAGGATAGAACAACCGACGTTGGCGAGGTCGCGGATGCTCGTGGCGATTTCTTCCTCGGTCTCGCCGGCGCCTAACATCATGCCGGATTTGGTCGGGACAGGGCTCAATTTTCGCGCGCGGTCCAATAGCTCCAGCGAGCGTTGGTATTGAGCTTGCGGACGCATTTTATAATATAGCCTGGGCGGTGATTCAATATTGTGGTTGAGGATGTCGGGAGCCGCCGCCATAACGGTGCCGAGGGCAGTCCAGTCGCCTTTGAAGTCGGGGATTAAGACTTCAATGGTGGTATGAGGGCACTGGCGGTGCACGGCTTCGATCGTGCGGGCAAATATCTTGGCGCCCCCGTCGGGCAATTCATCGCGGTTAACCGAAGTGATGACGGCGTGGCGCAAATCGAGATGGGCGATGGCGGTGGCGACGCGTTCTGGTTCGTCTTCGTCTAGGGTTTCGGGTTTGCCCGTTTTAATGGCGCAGAAACCGCAACTGCGCGTGCAAATATCCCCCAGAATCATAAAGGTGGCTGTACGCTGGCCCCAACACTCGCCAATATTGGGGCACTGGGCGCTTTCGCAGACCGTATTTAGGCGCAGATCGGCAATTAGATTTTTAATATCTACATAGTTGGGATGGCCTGGTGCTTTGGCCTTAAGCCAAGGCGGCAGGCGTCTGCGTTTTAGGTTAGATGGCATAAGTGGGAGTTAATAAAATATTTAAGAGCAAAAAAAATCGAACTCGCTAAAATAGAGATAGAGAGCAAGTGTGTAAAAGATATAAACTAAGCTTCTGCCATGCCAAGATCAAGTCTTAGCCCGGTAGAGGTGTATGTATCTGAAATATAAATAGAAGTTTATGATCTTGAGAATGATGGCTTGGCGTGATTTGCCCGGCAGAGTGTAAACCACAAATAGGCCAGGGGCAGTAGTTTGCTGCCGCGGTAGAGTAGGGAAGTTCCGATAGCCCATTCGCGCTCGGGATCAATTGCTCCATAGCTGCCCGATTCGATATCAATTAAGATAAAAGGTGTCGGAAGAGCAATAAAAGCGAATACCCATAAGAGCTTAGGGGAAAATGATTGCGCGTACAGGGCAATCAAAATGGGCAAGAGAAAGACATAGTGGTGCTCCCATATATCTTTATAGACCAGAAAAAAGGTGCATATCCATAGGGCGATAATTTGTACGGGCTGATGGGGCCGGTAGCGCAGTGTCGCGAAAAGTCCGATAAGCAGCAGGATCAACTGCGAGATATATATGATTATCCACCCGGCGACCGGTAGATCGTTTAGTGTGCTTAGTTCGGCTAGTGGGCGGTTGCATAACTTGGCTATAAGGCTAACTAGGCCTCCTTGTAAGCCGAGATTACCGGCGTGCGTCAGGGCGCCTTTAATATGGGCGCCTTGGGTATTGCTTTGTATAAAGGCGGTAAAGCTGTCTGGATGGAGCATGAAATAGGGAATAGAACTCAATAGGCTGATCAGCAGGCCGAGGGCGAGGACGCGGAAGGCGCGCAGTCGCAGTAGGCCCGGCACGAGAAGCAGGGCATTGGGTTTGACGAGTATGGCGCCGGCCCAAAATAACCCGGTCCACCGACCCTGGCCCCGCTCAAGGCCGACGATCAGCCAGAAGAGCAGCGATGCGGCCCAGAAGCTTACTTGCCCCATGTAGAGCTCGAGAAAATAAGGGGAATAGGCCAGCCACATAAAAATGGCGATCCCCCGCCGGTATTCGTCGACCCAACGCCAGGTCAGCCAAAGATTAATGGCGAGAAAGAGTTCGGTGAGGCAGAGATGCAGGATATACGACGTGATGGGCTGGAAGAGGGCGAAGAAGCGGCCGATGATTTGCGCGAAAGGAGGCAAGTAGCGGAAGCCAAAGGCACCTTGGACCGAATAGATATCGCGGCCTTCGGCTAAGGCTTGGCCCGCCAAGTAGAAAACGCCAAAATCAAAACCCCTGCGAGTATGGGATGCGTCGTTGAAAAAGGGGCGCAGAAAGTCGTTGAAAAGAGCGAAAAGAAAAAAGGCGTGGACGAACAGACCAGCCACCAGCCAGGGGGTCGGTCTATTCGTCCACGCTTTATTAGTAAGCGCCATCAAGCGCTCCTATTGCACGTCGTCGCCGTCGTCTTCCTGGGCGATCGAGTCATCTTCCTGCACGCCAATTGTCCTTTTTCCGAACCACATCTCGTATTCGGTTGGGTCGGCGATAACGCGGCGGGCCTCCTCGACTTGTGGGTCGACTGTGGTATTATAGGCTTCGGCGGCTTGCAGGCCGAAGGACTTTTCCAAAATATCGAAGGTTAATCTCCAGGCGATAAGGTCTTCATTTTCGTCCCAGTCCTTCTCTTCGATCTTGTCGATCTCGTCGATTAGGCGGTTGAGTGGTTTTTCGAGTTTCTTGTATTCCTCGCCCTCGGCGATTTTGTCCAATTCTTTGACATGGGCTTCTGCTTCACTGATATACTCGAATTCGCGGTTTTCAGCGAAGGCACGAAAGGCGGCTATGTCTTCTCGGGCAGCGACGAAATCGGGTGTCAGTTCGGGATGCTCGAAATGGTAGCCTCGGGCGTAGTGGAAGAATTGGTTATTGAGCGTAAAAAAACCATTGAGCTGCCCATAGAGACGATTGCCCTTGCGGCCGTGGATCTCAATGTCGGGATTGACGCCGCCGCCGCTGCGGACCAAACGTTCTAAGAGGCGGGTTTTGTATTCTTTGGCCGAGCCGTCGACCAAGGTAGAGTCTTTGCGCATGCGTTTGTCGATCGAACGACCCGAGGGGGTGTGCCAGGCGGCCATTGTCAGCTTGAGTTCGACTTTATCGTCGATGTGTACCACTTGCTGGACTGAGCCCTTGCCCACCGTCGTTGCGCCCACCACCAACCCGCGGTCCCAATCTTGGACGGCGCCGACGATAATCTCGGAAGCCGAAGCGGATTGGCCGTTTACCAACACGATCAGGGGTTCGTCTTGCAACAGGGCGTCGTGTTCGGTGAAATACTTAGAGGTATCTGGGAAGGCCCGGCCGGCGGTGAAGACGACTAGGCGGTCCTGGGGCAGGAAGAGATCCGCGATCTGCACGGCTTCTTGCAGGTAGCCGCCGCCATTGTTGCGCAGATCAAAGATCAACCGCTGCATGCCCTGCTCTTTGAGCTCGACGATGGAGTTGTAGACCTCGCGGCTCGATCCCTGTTGGAAGCGGTCGAGTTTTATATAGCCTGTGTTGTCGGGGAATAGCGTAGTCAGCGAAACGCTGTTCATCTTGACTTCCTGACGTACAATGGTCAGGTCAAAGGGCGTTTCGCGATCAGCGCGGGAAAGGGTCAGGGTCACGGCAGTGCCGGGATCGCCGCGCATGCTATCTGCGGCGGTGCCAGCGGACATGCCGACCGTCGAGGTCCCGTTGATGTATTTGATGAGGTCGCCCGACTTGACGCCGGCTAGGGCCGCAGGAGTTTGGTCGTGTAAAAGGTTCCACACCGCAATGGCGCTGTCCGGATAGACGACTTGGATACGAAAGCCAAGGCCTCCGTATTTGCCCTGGGTCTGGATATTGAAATTGTCGAGATTGCGCTTTTCCAAAAACACCGAATAGGGGTCGAGAATTTCCATCATCCCGGCAATGCCGAAACGGATCAGGGTGTCCGGGGTGACTTGGTAGAACGCGTTCTCGTCCATCGCCTGGGCGACTTGCATAAGGGTGCTGAAGCGGTCGCGCAGCAAGTGGTCGCGGTCGTCTATTTGCGGCAGATCTTCGGGCTTCAGGCTGTATTCGGAGGCCGGGTCCATGGCATTGAACAGGCCGGTGGTCGCTGCTTGCATCAAGGTATCGGGGTGGACTTCCTCAAAATAGAGCTGGTGGATGCGCAAGGCGGTGGTCCAGAGGATGGATCGGTACTCCTCTTGGACGGTGCGATCAGCGCGGGCGTCGGCGGTCGGCAGGACTAGGCTGATCAGCAGAAGAATTCGGATGAGGTACAAGCGGGACTCCTTTGTCAGTAGGGGACCTAAAGTCCCGTGCGAGCATAGTTGGATAATAATTATGGCTCGATTCTGCGTCAAGAAGTGTACCG
>DQLG01000157.1 GCA_015660315.1 Candidatus Latescibacterota bacterium | reverse complement strand
CTTCTGCCCGTGCGAAAGGGTCCCGGCCAGTACATTGAGCACATCGGCCAACCCCGTGCGTTCAGCCACTTCCTCGATCCGCCGGCGTTCGCGCTGCTGCAAACGATGCAGCAGCGTCACGAAAACCCCGCGATCGGTCTTTATCGCCAACATCAGGTTATCGAATACGCTCAGCGAGGTGAAGACCGTCGGAGCCTGGAATTTACGCCCGACGCCCAGATCGACGATTTCGTCCTCGGAGAGCTTACTTAGGTCCTTGTCGCAAAAAAAAGCCGTGCCCTCGTCGGGGCGCGTCTTGCCGCAGAGCACGTCAAGCAAGGTGGTCTTGCCCGCGCCATTGGGCCCGATAACCACGCGCAGTTCGTTTTTCTGTACTTCGAAGATGTCGATGTCCAACGCCTTGAACCCGTCGAAAGACACAGTCAATTTTTGCACATAAAGATTTTCCATAGCGCTCCCGTTTATGCAGTTACCGTTTTATTGCGCCAGCGTTCAACAACACCGACGATACCCTCGGGAAAGAACAGCACCACCCCCAAAAACAAAGCGCCGAGGAAATAGAGCCAGGTGCCGGGAAAGGCTCCCGTGAGAAAACTATAGAGCAAATTGATAAGCACTGCCCCGACGATGGCCCCGACCAGCGTGGCCCGACCGCCGACCGCCGTCCAGACGACGATCTCGATGGAAGCCTGCACATCCATGCGCCCTGGCGTAATAATGCCCGTCTGCGGCACATAGAGCATCCCCCCCAAACCCGCCAGCGCGCTAGCCACCACGAAGACAAAAAGCTTATAGTGGGTAATCTGATAGCCGATAAAACGCAGCCGGTGCTCTCCATCGCGGACCGCCACCAACACTTTTCCCAATTTTGAACCGACAATAAAGCGGCACAGATAATAGGACCCCAAAAGCGCGAAGCAAGCCACGGCGTAGAGTCCCCGTTTCGTCGCCGGGTCGGACAACTCGAATCCCAACAGGGTTTTGAAATCCGTCAGCCCGTTCGTGCCGCCGAGCATCGTCTCATTGCGCAGGAACAGCAACCACATCGCCAAAGCCAACGCCTGGGTGATGATGGCGAAATAAACGCCCTTGATGCGGCTGCGGAAGGCGAGGAAACCAAAGGCCATCGCGGCCGCCCCGGGCACCAACAAACCCAATAACAACGTCAGCGGCAAGCTTTGGAACGGCTCCCAGAAAAGCGGTAGTTCCTCGACCTGATTCCAGACCATAAAATCGGGCAGAACGCTGCCATAGACGCTCTCAGTACCCGTTTTTAGCAACATGTGCATGCCGATCGCATAACCGCCCAGACAGAAGAAAAAGGCCTGACACAGCGACAGTATACCGGTAAACCCCCAGATCAGGTCCACGCCCAACGCGACAATTGCAAAACAGAAATAACGGCCCCAGAGATTGATAGTCGTATCGGCGACGAGACCCCAATAATTAAGCAACGGCACTACTACGCCCAATAGCGCGAATAACCCGAACGCGATCGCGTGGTGCTTGGCCGCGCTCATAGCTCTTCTCCCCGGCCCCGAGCCGGAAAAAGACCAGTCGGGCGCGATTGTAAAAAGAGGATGATCAGCCCGAGCAGGATGACTTTGCCGTAAACGGCTTCAAAGAGTGGTTCGAGCAGCTTATTGAAAATGCCGATGCCCAGCCCAGCGCTGATTGTGCCGAGCAACTTGCCGACCCCACCGGTAACGACGACCAGAAACGAGTCGACGATATAGGTCTGCCCCATATTGGGCACGACATTACCGACCAGCGTCATAGCCCATCCGGCAACCCCGGCGATACCCGTGCCCAACATAAAAGCCATCGCGTCGACCCGCCGCACCCGGACCCCGACACAGGCGCTCATCGAGCGGTTTTGCGTCGTTGCCCGCAGCCGCAACCCGAAGCGGGTGCGAAAGAATAGCGCCATCAACGCGCCGACGATAGCGATGGCCAAGCCCATAATGAAAATTCTGTTATAGGGCAGTATTACCTGCGGCGACATTTCCCATCCGCCCTGTAGAAGTTGCGGCAGTTTCACCGCTGTTAAGTCGCCGAAGATACTGCGCGCGCTCTGGATGAATATCAGGCTAATACCCCAAGTAGCCAGCAAGCTCTCCAGCGGGCGGCTGTAGAGTCGGCGGATAACTAGCGCTTCCAACAATAGACCACAACCACCGGCGACCAAAAAAGCCAAGGGCAGCGAGAACGCGAAAAATAGATCGCTATAGGTGGGAGGCAGTACGGCCACACATATATTCTGTACCACAAAAGTCGTATAGGCGCCGATCATCATAAATTCACCATGCGCCATATTGATCACGCCCATCTGCCCATAGATAATGGCCAAACCCAACGACATCAACACCAGAATAGAACCCAGACTCAAACCGATAAAAGCCGTCTGCACCACTTGCATAAAAGAGCTGAAACGCTGTAGGCTTTGCAACGCTGTCACCGCCCGCGCGCGCACCCCAGCGTCCGGCTCGGCGAAGACACCAGACTCACCCTCCCGCAAGAGTGCCTTGAGCACAGGGATCGCCAGGGGGCTGGACAATTCCTGCAACTGGTCCACTGCCTCCAATCGCACATCTGCCGCATCATCGGCCAATTGCAACTTGGCCAGCGACACCCGTTTGAGCCGCGCTATCGCGTCATCGGTTTCCGTTTCTATCGAATGACGCAATACCTCGATCTGGGCCGCACTGCCTCTATTGCCGATATTCTCGGCAGCGATACGTCTTTTGTCCGCATCGGGGTGGGAGAGGTCCATCTGCAGCAGATAGGGCTGGATCAATGCCCGGATCGCCCGCCCGGTCTCCACCTCCTGTAAATCATAGAGTGAAACTTTGACCAGGTTGCCGTCTTTGCCGACGATCGCCCGCCGCTTGGGATACACTGTGTAAAGCGGCACGATCGAATCGCCGTAGTCGTCGGTTTCCTCTTCGCCGATAATCACCAACCCAGCCTGCTCTTCGCGTCCATCCCAGCGATAAACCTCCCCGTTGAAAAGCCCCTGCATCAGCACATAGTGGGCCTGGTCGAAACGGGCGCCCATTGCCCCTACCGCCGCCTTGATTTGCGCATCGTCGCCACTGGCCAACCGCTCCATCGGTACCTCGTCCCACTCATCGGCCCCTACAGCACCAACGGCAATCAACCACACCGCCATCATGGACCCGATCATACTTTTTAGTCCCATCCCTGTTCCTATCCTTATGCGATTAACGCGATGCTCCGCCCCATTATAAAATGGGGCGGAGACGATCTTTGCGGCACAGCCTACACCCACCTGACTTGTAAGGAGCAGATCGTAGCGTACTGATCAATCGCGCTCAATATATACCGGGGGTGTAGCCTTGTGACCGTCTCCGCCCCATCACATACCTTTAGAAGGAGATCAGCGACTCCAATGCGAACTGGGCCGGGTCACCAGCGCCGTCCGAGATGAACTTGACTTCGGCGATCAACCCCCAGTTTTCGGTGACCGCATAACTGGGGCTGATCGTAAACTCCGAAATGGTCTCGGGGGCGTTGTCGACGTCGAGGCTGCTAAAACGGCCGGTGATGCCGATCTTGTCGCTAATGCCGTAGTTGATCATGCCCAGCAGACCCAGACCGCCATTGCCATCGGCGCCCCAGTTGTTCAACAGATTGACCTCAGCGGCCAACGTCAGAGGGCCACCGAAATAGGCTGCCCAAGCGTTTACCAAGCCCTGGTTAAACCCGCCCATATCCTCGTATAGGTAGGCTATTTTGGCCGTGATTTGTTCGACCGGTTTCACGGTGAGCTGCGCTTCAAAACCCAATTCCTCAAGACTGGTATCGGTGCCATCCCAAACGCTCGTTACCACCGATCCGAAGAGCCCGAACTTATCGGTCGAGTAGTTCACTCCGACGCCGTTCTGATAACCTCCGTAGACCAACGTGGCCGAAGTCGAATACTGATACAAGCCCGTCGGTTCAGCCGTCTCCCACCCCGAGACACTCAAATACTTGCCCGCGACCAGGCTCAAACCATCGCCGGCGTCATAGCTAAGAAAGGCTTCTTCAAGTTCGGCATTACCCTGAGCGTTGCCCTGTATATCGGCTTG
>DQLG01000820.1 GCA_015660315.1 Candidatus Latescibacterota bacterium | reverse complement strand
ATTTCTGGGACTTCCCTATCTCGTTTTTCCCCGACAACCCACCTATTTGCCCTCATAATAGAAGAAAAGTCCCTTCTGTTTTATGGCACACATCTTGCACGACATTACTCCAGTGAAGTTCCCAAGTCTCAACGCAAAGGAGATGACCCTATGGCCGATTTAGAAACCGTCGCCGAATCCCTGATCAAAGGTCAAGCCCCCGCAGTCGATGCGGGTGTCCGCCAAGCCCTGGAAGAGGAAGTGCCCGTACGGGATATCCTGCACCAAGGCCTCATCGCGGGCATGAACGTGGTCGGTGAGAAATTCAAGAGCAACGAATTCTACATCCCCGAGGGGCTGATCGCCACCCGGGCGATGAAGGTCGGCCTGGAGCTGATCCGCCCGCAAATGGTGGCCGAGAAGGTCGAGCCGCTGGGCAAGGCCTGCATCGGCACGGTCAAGGGCGACCTGCACGATATCGGCAAGAATTTGGTGGGGATGATGCTCGAAGGAGCCGGCTTCGAGGTGGTCGATCTGGGGATTGACGTGCCGCCCGAAAAATTTGTCGAAGCGGCGCGGGAGCATGATATCCAGATCGTCTGCATGTCTGCGCTGCTGACCACCACCATGGGTTCGATGCAAAGCACCGTCGAGGCCCTGAAGGAAGCCGGGCTCGGCGATCAAGTGCGCACCCTGATCGGCGGCGCGCCCATCACCCAGGCCTTCGCCGACAAGATCGGCGCCGACGGCTTCGCCGAAGACGCGGCCAGCGCCACCGAAGCGGCCAAAGAGTTAGTGACCGCTCTCAGCAACTAGGCGGAGGAAAAGAGCATTGTTCCTCAAGATAATCTCCTGCGAGATCTTCTATCGCGAGATCTGCGCCTGCACCGCCCGCTCAGTCAACCTCTTCGATATGGAATTCCTCAGCCAGGGCTTCCACGACAACCCCGCAGTGGGCATCGAACACATACAGCAGCACATCGACGCGGTGGAAGAGGACCGCTTCGACGGCATCTTGATCGGCTATGGCCTCTGCAACACCATGCTCAACGGCCTGCAGGCCGGCCACACCCCGCTCATTGTGCCCCGCGCCCACGACTGCATCACGCTCTTTCTCGGTTCGAAGGAGCGCTATAGCGAATACTTTCTCGCCCATCCCGGCAGCTACTACTACACCACGGGATGGTTGGAGCACCGACAGCGCGGCGGTGAGCGGCCCGCGCGCCAGCAGGGGGCCGGCCTGGGCGAACAGCGCACCTACGAGGAAATGGTCGAAGAATACGGCGAAGACAACGCCCGCTATCTCATGGATATGATGGACAATTGGACCCAGCACTACAGCCAGGGCGTGTTCATCGACTTCGACTTCAGCACCCATCTGCCCTGCAAGGACCAGGCCAAGGAAATTTGCCAGCAACGCAATTGGGAATACCGGGAAATGGCCGGCGACTTGAGTTTGCTGCAAGGTTTTCTCGACGGCCCCTGGCCCGAGCGGGACTTTCTTCGGGTCTCGCCCGGAGAGCGGATCAGTCCCAGTTACGACGAAAGAATCATCCAGATCGAAGGCCTAAAGGCCTAGCATAAGGAGTACAGACACCTGTGAACTGCCAAGTCACCCTACTACCGGAAAAACGCCAAGGTTCGGCGCTTGCGGGCACTGCCCTGCGCGAGGCCCTCGCTCGGCTCGATATGGAAGTATTGGCCCCCTGCGGCGGCGAGGGCACCTGCGGCAAATGCCGGGTGCAAGTCGATGGCCCTGGGCTCGAAAGCCCAG
Organism: Candidatus Latescibacterota bacterium; assembly: GCA_015660315.1. GTDB lineage: Bacteria > Latescibacterota > UBA2968 > UBA8231 > UBA8231. The sequence continues at coordinate 2,356 of DQLG01000820.1, read as the reverse complement.
GGCCGGCCGAACGCGCCCTACTCAGCGCCGAGCAACTGCGCGAGGGCATCCGCCTGAGCTGCCAGGCGCGGATCTGCGGCTCGGTGCAGGCTACGGTGCCGGCCGCCTCTCGCCCGGCGCCGATGCGCATCCTACCCGGCGGCGTCGACCGCAAGATCCGCATCGAACCCGCCGTCTGCAAGCAGGCGATCCACCTGCAGCCGCAGACCCTCTGCGAACCCTACGCCCGCCTCGAACATCTGCGGCGCTCGGGCAATTTGCGCGCCGATCTGCGCGCCGTGACCGAACTATTGCCGCAATTGCCGCAATTGCTCGACGGCACTGAGGCCGAAATCACGGCCGTAATCCGCGAAGACCAGCTGCTCGCCCTGGAACCGGGCAATACCAGCGAACGCTGTTTCGGCCTAGCCCTCGACTTGGGCACGACCACGGTGGTGGCCGCCTTGATCGACCTCAACACCGGCCGACAACTCGGTTATGCCTCCACCGTCAACCAGCAGGCGAGCGAAGGCCACGACGTGATCGCCCGCATCAACACCACCATCGAAGAAGCGGACGGTCTGCAAAAGCTGCAAGCGGCGGCGCGCGCCAGCCTCGACCGTGCCATCACTCAAGTCCTAGCACGGGAGCAGGTCGACCCGCAAGAGGTCTACGAAGCCACCTTAGTCGGCAATACCACCATGGTGCACCTCTATCTGGGCATCTCACCGGCCTCGTTGGGCCACTTGCCCTATGTCGGCATGGTGGCAGACGCAGTGGACATGCCCGCGAGCCAACTCGACCTGCACCTACACCCGTCCGCCCGCATCTATATATTGCCCGCCATCGCCGGTTTTGTCGGCGCTGACACCGTCGCCGCCGCCCTGGCGGCAAGCTTCGACGAGGACGACGGACGCATCCGCATCATCGCCGACATCGGCACCAACTGCGAGTTGGTCCTGCGCCGGGACGAACGACTGCTGGTCACTTCGACTCCGGCGGGGCCCGCCTTCGAAGGAGCTCGCATCGCCTGCGGCATGTACGCTGGGCCGGGAGCCATCGAAGCCGTCCACCTCGACGGCGACGTGCACTGTAAAGTAATCGGTCGACAGGAGCCGCGCGGTCTCTGCGGCTCCGGGTTGGTCGACGCCGGCGCCGAATTGCTGGCCAATGGGATTATCGACGAGACCGGTCGACTGCTCGAACCCGAAGAATTGGGCGAGCAAGTAAGCGAAGCGCTCAAGCGGCGCCTGGTCCCGCGCGAAGATGGACTGTCCTTCGTCCTCGCCGAGTCCGTTGCCCTGACCCAACGCGATATCCGCGAGCTGCAACTGGCCAAAGCCTCGATCCGCACCGCCGTCGACCTATTGCTGGAAAAGGCCGAACTCGCCGCCGCGGACATCGACGAATTCGTCCTCGCTGGCGGTTTTGGCAACTACATCGACAAAGCCAATGCTATGCGTCTCGGACTCATCCCCGAACTGCCGCCCAAAAAAATTCGCTTTATCGGCAACGGCGCCCTAGTCGGCGCGCGTCTGGCCCTGCTCTCCCGCACGCTGCGGCAGCGGGGGGTGCAAATCGCGCAACGCGCCGAACACCTGCAGTTGGCCGGCACCCCAGATTTCCAGGACCGTTTCACCGAGGCACTGCTCTTCACTTGAAAGGAAATCCCGATGGCCCTGATCCGCATAGGCGAAACCTTGCATTGCCATATCCCCACCGTCCAGGCGTCCGCCCGCCGCATGTTATTGGGCGACGCGCTCGACCGCGAGGCGGGCAAGCGTCACCTGCGCCGCGTCGTCTTGGACCAGGCCGAGGCCGGAGCCGACTATATGGATATCAACGTCGACAACTTCCTCGTCGAGGAGGGTATCGGCCCGGAGGGCAGCCGCGAAGTCCTGGGCCTGATTATCGACATGGTCGCCCGCTACGGGCAGACCATTCCGCCGTGCATCGACAGCTCGGATCCGAGCATTCTCGACTGGGGTCTCGAACGCTACTACCAAGCGGGAACCGACCAACGCCCGCCCCTGGTAAATTCGGTCACCGTATCGCGCCTGGATGCCCTCTCGCTGCGGGCCCGCTACCCGTTCGCCGTCGTCGGCATGTTGTTAGAACAGGTAGGTTCTGTCAGTGGCTTTACCGAAATCGCCGGCCCCGAGGTCTACCACGAAACCGCGCGCCATCTCTTCGCCAAAGCGCGCGAGGCCGGCTTTGCACCGGGTGAAATCTTCTTCGACCCGACCGTCGGCCCCCTGGGCGCGGACATGGTCGGCTACACCCGCCGCACCTTTGAAGGCATCCGCAGCATCCGCTCCGACCCCGAAATGGAGGGCGTGCACGTCTGCTTGGGGCTTTCTAATTGCTCGGAAGGCTT
>DQLG01000419.1 GCA_015660315.1 Candidatus Latescibacterota bacterium | reverse complement strand
ATGGCATTGGCGGACTAAAAACGCCCGGAGACGCACCCCGCAAACGAATCGCCCACACCCAGCTTCAGCGTCTAACGCTAGGGATACACGATCATAATGTAGAAGGAGTGTCGCAATGGAACAGGTGCAAGCGCAGTACGAACAAGATGGGTTTAGTATCGTGGCCGAGCAGGTCGCGCCAGATGAGGTGTTGCAATCCGCGTTGCATGGCATGGTGGGGGTGCGCGACGGGGTGTTCGATATGGGCATGGCACCGACCGAGCATCCGGGCTACGATCCGGCGGTACTGTGCAAGATTAACAACCCGCATCGTTCGGACAAGGGGCTGCACGACTTGGTGACGTGTCCGGAGGTCGGGCGGAAAGTGGCGGAGGTGACGGGGTCGCGGCGGGTGCAGGTATGGGCGAGCCAGTTGTTGATCAAACCGCCAGGCACGGCGGCGGCCGGTCATGTCGGTTGGCACCAGGACCGGCAGTATTGGAAGATGTGGCAGCAGGCCGAAGGGCTTTTTACTGCGTGGATCGCGTTGGGTGACGTGGCCGATGCGCTGGGACCGATGCGCTTTGTGCGTGGATCGCACCGCTGGGGGTTTTTAGACCAGGGGGATTTTTACGGCAAGGACCAACAGGCGTTGCGCGAAGGCATCGAGGTGCCGGCGGACGAGGATTGGCAGGAGGTGCCGGCGCTCTTGCCATGCGGCGGGCTCAGCGTGCACCACTGTCTGACCTTCCACGGCTCCGGCGCTAATATTGCCGATGTGCCGCGTTGGAGCCTCGCCGTGCATCTGCGCGACGAGCGGGTGGAGCCGGTAGAGGGCGACAATACTTATTACACCGCGCACTTAGATGATCCGCAGATCTGCCCGGTGATGTACGAAGCCTAAGCGCTGGCGGCGGATTGTTCGGAGGGCTGGAAGAGTTCGAGCTTGGCTTGATCGGCGTCGAGGCCGCCTTTGACCAGCGTGTCAATGTAGCGCTCGACGGGGTCCGGAACAGGCGGCGAGCAGTAGAGCGCATAGGAAGGCAATGGCGGTCATTATATTTGTTCCGAATAGACGGACTCGCGCAGGCCTTTGAGATAGCCGACGGCGAAGAGGCGGGCCATGCCATGCTCGTCGGCGTAGTCGGCGTCGCCCATCTTGGGGTAGTGGTCGGGGCGTAGCACGCCTTCGTAGCCGATATCGCGATAGGCGCGCATACACTCGGCGAGGTCGGTTTGGCCGTCGTCGTGGAAGGCTTCGGTGAACTTTTCCGGGGTGCCGCGCACATCGCGGAAGTGCACGAAGTGGATTTTACCCTGTTGACCGAAGTGGCGGATGGCAGCGGGCAGATCGTCGGTCATCAGGGCGAAGTTGCCCTGGCAGAGGGCGATGCCATTGGCTTCGCTGGGTACCAGGTCGACGAGGCGCTGGTAGTTGTCGAGGTTGCTCATAATGCGGGCGACCCCGCGGATGGGCGACAGCGGTGGATCGTCGGGGTGCATGGCCATCTTCACGCCCGCCGCCTCGGCGGCGGGCAACGTGCGCTCAAGGAAGTAGCGCAAGTTGTCCCACTGTTCGTCCTCGGGGACGACGCCGTGCTCGGTGAGGGGCTGGTCCTTTAGCTGGGTGTGGTCGAAGCCGCTGACGCGGGCCCCGGCGCGCGTTAGCAGCTCGAAGGAGGTGCGCATCACGCCGAGTATTGGCATCCACATGCTACACCAGACGGGAATGCCCAGCTCGCCCATATTGCGCAGCATCGCGCAGACCACCTCAATCTCCTCGTCGCGGCCCGGCAGCCCCAGCTTAATTTTCTCCATATCCGGGCGGCCCTCCCAGACGGCTAGTTCGAGTCCGCATTTTTCATAGGCTTCCTTTGCGCTTTTGAGCGAAGACAGGCTCCAGGGTTGGTCTTCTGCCGCGGCGCCGGGTATGGTCTGTAGCCCCCCGTGGCACACGGCGTAGTCGACGCCGCACTGGCGCATCATGGTCATCGATAGACTGGGCTCGGGCGGTAGACAAATGGCGATTTTTATCACGGAAGCAACTCCATGTGTGGTGTTTGCGATATGTCGAGGTGCGTTGTGTTTGAATTAATGGATTCGAGCGCCGGGCATCAACTGCCGCGTCCTCGGCGCATCAGACCGTCTCACCATTAAACAGAAATACCTTCAGCTACCTTGATTACTCTACCGCCCATATTCACTTCAATATCGGTTTCGCTTTGTTTGGCACGCAAGTAGAGCAAAGAAGGCCGTTTGATCTCATACCCTTGTTCAAGTGCTGGTGTTTAATCAGATAGCCGGCCAAACAGCCATTGGCGCTGCCAGCGGCCGGGTCTTCGGGTACGCCGTAATAGTCACCGAATATGCGCGCGTTTAAGTCGTCGCAACCGAGCATCGACAGTGGACCGTCGCGCGGGCACATCAGGCCGCCGATCTGTAGCGTCAGCAACTCGCCGCCGTGTAGTTGGAAATAGAGCCGGAGAATGGGTAGTTCGCGCTCGTCTAGGGTCTCGAGGATTTTCCCAATTGCGCACGAGCCGAGGACTGCAGCACGTGGTTATCGGGCGTCTCTTGGTTTTCTTGGCAGTGAGCTGCATATTTTCGCTGCAAAGCGTATCAACGCGGTTTACAACGGCGCACGTCATAGCCACCGTATCTTTCCTCGGCGAAGACGTCGAAGAGATAGAAGGTGAGCGGGTCCATGTAGAAAGTGCGGAGATTTGATGGCAGTATGGCGGGTGCCTATAATCAATTAGCTAGCAGAGAAGGCAGAATGAACAGAGTCAAGAGAAAGGTAGGGGGATGCGCGTTTTGATTATTGGCGGCACTGGCATTATCAGCACCGGCATCACCCGCTTGCTCGTCGAGCGCGGCGACGAGCAGGCCCTGTATAATAGAGGGCAGCGGGCTTCGCAAGTAGAGAGTGGCTATGAAGCGATTACCGGCGACCGCATTATCGAGGCCTGGCGGGCGACCGGTGACCGGCTGGCGAAGGAATTTGCACAATGAGCGTGGAAAAGTGGGGCCTGTTCGAGGTGGAGCTAACCGGGCCGACGGAGGGCAATCCCTTTGTCGACGTGCAACTGAGCGCGGAGTTTAAAAACGGCGATACGACGATCAAAGCACCGGGCTTTTATGATGGTGACGGCACGTATAAAATACGCTTTATGCCGTCGGTCGAAGGCGAGTGGAGCTATGCGAGCAAGAGCGACTCGTCGGCACTCGATGGACAGACCGGGAGCTTCACCTGTACGGCACCCGCCGAGGGCAACCACGGACCGGTGCGTGTGCGCAACCAGCATCATTTTGGCTACGAGGACGGCACGTCGTATTTCTCCTTCGGCACGACCTGTTACGCCTGGGTCCACCAGGGCGACGCGCTGGAAGAGCAGACGCTCAAGACGCTGGAGACTGCCGGCTTTAACAAGTTGCGCATGTGCGTTTTCCCCAAAGACTACATCTTCAACAAAAACGAGCCGGAGTATTATCCTTTTGAAAAGCAAGGCGACGGCTGGGATTTCTCCCGCTACGATATCGCTTTCTTCCATCACCTCGAAAAGCGCGTGGCAGAACTCGGCGCGCTGGGCATCGAAGCAGATATTATCCTCTTCCACCCCTACGATCGCTGGGGTTATGCCAAGATGGCGCACGAGGAGGACTACGCCTATTTGCGCTACGTGGTCGCCAGTCTTGCCGCCTATCGCCATGTCTGGTGGTCGCTGGCCAACGAGTACGACTTTATGCTCAAGGACAAGCCGATGGAGGTCTGGGACCATTTCTTTGAGATTGTACAGGAGAATGACCCTTATGACCATCTGCGCTCGATCCACAACGGCAATGTTACTATGAACTACGACCACACCAAGCCGGGCGTCACACACGTCTGTGTGCAAAACTGGGACGTGAAGAGGATGCGCGAATGGCGCGATGCCTACGGCAAACCGGTGATCGACGACGAGTGCGAATACGAAGGCAATATCCTGCGCAACTGGGGCAATATTACCGCGCGCGAATTGGTACACCGCTATTGGATCTGTATTGTTTACGGCGGTTATGCCGGTCACGGCGAGACCTACGAGCACCCGGAAGACATTTTGTGGTGGTCGAAGGGCGGGGTATTGGTCGGCGAGAGCTGGCCGCGGCTGAAGTTTTTGCGCGGCATCGTCGAAGAGGGACCGGCCGAGGGCATCGAGCCTTTTGCGGGCAGCTTTCCATGGGGCCGCACGGCGGGTGGTGGGTGCGGCAATTATCGGCTGATCTATTTCGGCGAGCACCAGCCCAAGCGCTTTGGCAACGGGCTACCCGAAGAAGGGCGCTATGAAGCCGATGTCATCGACACTTGGGAAATGACGGTGGAGACGCTGGGCACGTTTGAGGGGCAGGAGCCGATTGAGTTGCCGGGGCGGCCGGGTTTGGCGCTGCGGATTCGGCCGGTGGAAGGATAATATAGCGTGATTTACGTATCTAAGGTCCGGTCGGGAAAATGGTGCTGCAGTCCGTCAGCTCTTGTATCAAGCGCGGTCGCAAGCGTATAGAGGCTATGGAAGATAATGGTCTGTGTGGTTATAGGCGTGTGTTGCAATGATAGGTTGGAAAATATGTCAAAAGCGAATGCCATCGCCAAATACGCGCGAAGAATGCGCGGCGTTGAAGCCAAGTGATCAGGCGGCTCTACATTCCAACGGAATATCCCAAACGTGGTTAGGAGGAAAGCATCGTGTTCGAAACGCGGTTGTTGAGTTCATTAAGCAAGGTATTTGCCGACGAGGAGTTGCAGGACGCGGCGGTTAAGACGGGGTCTTGCTTGCGCGGTGAGGTGTATTCGTTTCAGGTGGCCTATAGATCGCAGGAATTGGTTAAGGGCATAGAGGTGGAGGTGGCGTCTTCTCTTGCGCGCCATATCAAAGTGCGCACGGTGGGTTTGGTGCCGGCTGAGTTTTTGGGCGCGCGCTTCGACGACGATGTACTGCGGACGACGCCGGGGCTGTATCCCGACCCGCTCTACGGACTGCACGCCGGAGTCGACGCGCCGCCGGGGCAGTGGCGGGCGTTGTGGGTGCAGGTCCGAGTGCCGAAGCGCAGCGTACAGGGGCGGCATGAGATCGCGCTGCGCTTGGGCCACGGCGGCCGGCTGCTCGGCAGCGAGCGTTTCGTGTTGGAGGTCGTGCCCGTGGTGCTGCCGGCGCAACGGCTGATCCACACCAGCTGGTTTCATGCCGACTGCATCGCGACCCATTATGGCGACACGACGTGGAGCCGGGGGCATTGGCGCCGGCTGGAGCAGTTTGTGCACAGCGCCGTCGACCACGGGGTCAACTTGTTGCTGACGCCGTTGTTTACGCCGCCTTTGGACACGCAGGTTGGCGGTGAGCGGCCGACGGTGCAATTGGTGCAGGTCAAAAAGGACGGGGATCGCTACGCCTTTGACTTCAGCCGCCTCGACCGCTGGGTCAAAATGGCCGACCGCTGCGGCGTGCGCTATTTCGAAATGGCGCATCTATTTACCCAGTGGGGGGCGGCGCACTGCCCTAAGATCGTCGCCACAGTCAACGGGCGCGAGCGCAAGATCTTCGGCTGGAAGGACCGCGCCGCTGGCCAGCAGTACCGCAACTTCCTCGATCAGTTTTTGCCGCAACTGGTGCGTTATCTAAAGAAACGCGGCATCGATAAGCGCTGTTATTTTCACGTTTCGGACGAGCCGCATATCGATCATCTGGAGGCCTTCAGCCAGGCGGCGGCCATCGTGCACGAGCACCTCAAGGGCTTCCCCTTCATCGACGCACTGTCCAATATCGAATACTATGATCGCGGTTTGGTACGCTGTCCGATTCCGGCCAGCAACCATATAGAGCCCTTCGTCGAAAAGGGGGTCGAGAAGTTATGGACCTACTATTGCGTGTCGCAGTGGGACCAGGTAGCCAACCGCTTTTTTTGCATGCCCTCTGCGCGCAACCGCATCCTGGGGGCGCAGCTGTACAGATATGATCTCGCGGGTTTTTTGCACTGGGCGTTCAACTTCTATTTCACGCAGTATTCGACGCGGCCGCTCGACCCCTTCGTCGAGACGGATGCGGGGCGGGCTTTTCCGGCGGGGGACGCGTTTTTGGTCTATCCAGGCGAAGACGGGCCGATCGATTCGATCCGCGGCCAGGTGTTCCGCGAAGCGCTGCAGGACCAGCGCGCGCTGCAATTGCTCGAAAAGCTCCAGGGGCGCGACAAAACCATAACCCTACTCGAGCAGCACGCTTCGGCGCCCATCACCATGAAGCGCTACCCGCGCGGCAAGGCCTGGCTATTGGCGATGCGGCAGCGGTGTAATCGGCGGATTGCCAAACTGGGATGAATCTTAATTTAGAGGTGCTAGATCATGAAAGATAATCGTCTGACAGCAAAAGAAATGGCGCGTTTTGTCGCCTCGGGTTATTTGCGGTTTGAGGAAATGGTGCCCAAGGATCTATGTGCCGCCTGCCTGGAGGAAATGCGCGAGCATAAAGGCTATTTAGCGGTCGGAACGCCCTTCGAGCAGACGTGGCCCAAGGACACGGCGCTGGGGGAGGCCTTCCGGTTGCCCCAGGTGCAGGGGTTGATTCATTCGCTGCTCGGCCCCGACCCGCTCTACGACCATCACGGCCCGCACTTGGTCAAGGGGGGCCATATGCAAGGGCCAGACATGCACCAGGATTCGGTCATCGATTTTCGCGTCAATTATTTCGATATCCAGTTGTCGTTTTTTCCGACCGATACACCCGACGAGATGGGCGGAACATTTCTGGTGCCGGGCACGCAGTTTCGCAATGTGCGCACGAGCGAAATTGATTTTTATCAGCAAATGCGCGGCAAGATCTGGGCAATGTGTCCGGCTGGGACAATGTATGTTTGGAACACCCGCGTCTGGCACGGGGCGCGCAGCAACCACACCGAGCAAGACCGCTTTATGTACAAGCTGCGTCTCAACCCGACCAGGCCGCAGGTGCGCCACTTCGATACCTCTGATTTAGATGATTCCGAGATCGGCCAGATTCTCAATACCCAGCACGGTTGGGAAGGTAACGAGCACCGCTATGAATTGATGCAGCGCGTGCAGTTGTGGCGTTTTGTTTCGGGGCAGCCAGACTACGATATTGGCGAGCGTTTTATGCGGCGCATCGAATACCGGCCCGAGGGGCTGCCGGTTTTAGACGGTACCATAGCGGTTAACATTGAGGAGCACTAGTGATGGGACAGGCAATGACGGAGCGCGAGATTGAAGCCGTGCTCCGGGAGGTTACAGACGAAGAGGTGGCCTTCTACCAGGAATACGGATGGGTCATGATGAAGCAACTCGTGGCGCCGGAGTTTGCCTCGGAGTTCCTGCGCCTTGGTCAGGAGTGGAACCTGAAACAACAGGACCGAGAGCGGCGCCGCAATTCAACCGCAGGTCTGGCCATCGAGGGCATCGAGCCGTTTCGTTCGTTTATGCTCAGCGAACGCATGGCACAAAACGCGACGCGACTGGTGGACAGGAAGCGGCTTAAGGGCGTGGATGTCCCGCTTCGCTACCGCACCGACATTGTGATCTTGAAGAGTCCCGGAGCGGCTAGCGGTAGCTATCACCAGGACTCGTCCGAGCACGGATCCGATCGAGTCGGTGAGCTTCAGTTCTGGCTGGCGCTGGCGGAAGTGACACCGGAGATGGGGGCCATGCGTTTCGTCAGCCGCTCACATCGCGAAGGGCCGCTTGGTGCGGTGTTCAACGACGACCAGGGCGACCTGCTTGAACAGTATCCGAATTTGACATCACTGCTTGAGCTCTCGCCGCCTTTTCACTACCAACCGGGTGACTGCACCGTGCATCACGGGTTCACGATCCATGGCGGCCCAGCCAATAGCACCGACAAGCCGCGCTGGTCCTACCTCTTTTCGTATACCCCCGCCGACACCCGCTACTGGAATGGCCGATCGAGCAACTGGGGCAGCGAGCGGAAGCGCCTGGGTGACGAAGAGTGTCCCATTGTTTACCCGCGCGAACCCGTCGAGGACTGATCGCCGGGAAGAGAGGTCACGCAAAAGGAAGTATCCGTCGCGGCCTTAGCCGATTATGTCCTCACCCATTCTTTGCAAAAAAACAAGGTAAACACGCCATGGAAAACCTACCCATTAGCGCCGCCGCCAGACGCCTGAGGCCGGCCGATATAAAACAATTTGACAAAGCGGGTTATTTGCAGGCCCTGCCGGTATTCGACCAGGGGGCCGCCCGCCAACTGCAAAAGCGCCTGCACGAACTCGAAGCGCTGATGCCTTCCGACGTGCCCATCAGCTCGGTCAATATGTGGCACAAAGCCAATCGTTGGATCTACGACCTGGCCCGGACTCCGGCGATTCTCGATTATGTGGAAGATTTGATCGGCCCCGATTTTTTCCAGTGGGGTGGCGGATTTTTCGTCAAATACCCCGGCGAAGGCAACTTAGTGCCCTGGCATCAGGACTCGCAATACTGGCCGCTATCGCCGAGGAAAACCGTCACGGCCTCGCTGGCCTTCTACGACGGTACTAAAGACAATGGGGCCATGCAGGTCCTTGCCGGTAGCCATCGTTCCGGGCAGATTCCGCATCATGATGTGTCCGGTAAAGAGTATATGTTAGGGCAGGAGATTGACGCCGATAAAGTCGATTTGAGCCAGGCGGTGACTCTGGAGCTGAAGACCGGTGAAATCTCGCTGCACGACGAAGCCCTGGCCCACGGCTCCGGCCCGAACCAAGCCGACACGCCGCGCGCCGTGTTGACGATGCGCTTCAGCCCCACCGAAGTCAAAGCCGACCTTGACGTTTGGGCCACCTTTGAAAGCTCGATGGCCCGCGGGGTCGATTGCTACCAACACAACCCAGAGGCTAAAATCCCCACTGGCGACGCCTGTCCCGTGCGCAGCTTCCAGCTTTCTGCGGAATTCGCCTAAAGGCTGGGCGAGAGCACCTTTGAAATCCGTCTTCAAGACGGGGACGGAGTTTTGTATGGTTGAGTTGATCTCCGTGCGACAATGGGATTTTTTTCTGCGACACGGCTACTTGATTGTCGAAAGCGTGCTGTCCGT
>DQLG01000513.1 GCA_015660315.1 Candidatus Latescibacterota bacterium | reverse complement strand
CGAGCGTTTCAACCCCCTGGACTTCGCCGGCGCCGCCCAGGTTGAGTTAGGGCCAGTCCGCGCGAATCCCGAGTGGAGCCTCTGGCAGACGGTGGTCGAAGGATTGGTGGTGTCGCCGGCGCCGAGGCGCTATATCCAGTTCCGGGTGCTGATGGCGGAGCCGGGAACGGTGATCAAAGAATTGTTTTTCGAGTATGTCGAGCAACCGCTGGTCGATGTGTTGCGAGCTGAAGTCAGTCCATTGGTGGTCGACGCGGGGGTGGAGATCCAATTTACATTGTCCCTGGAGGTTCAGCTCAATCCGGGGCGCGGCGACACGGGTTTCCGCTATTTGCAGGTTAGGACCCCAGCGCTGGTAGGGATGGTGGAACGGGTGTTGGTAGACGACGAGGAGGTAGTTTTTACACCGACCTACGATGGCGAGGGTTTTACGGTCGACATCTGGCAACGGATAATCCAGTCGGGGACTTTTGTCCAGGTGATCTTCAACGCGGCTATTTTGCGCGATGGGACTGCGTTCGAGGTTCGGGCTTTGGATTTGCGGCCGGAGGCCGACGGCATAGAGTCGGTCTACCAAACGGCGAGCCCGGCGGATGTGGACCCTTTTTCGGTCGGCGGCGAACTGGTAGTGCGGCTCAATCAGGACGATCTGGGGTTGCTCGACGCGCTGACGGTGGAACAGTCGGTGCTCACGCCGAATGGTGACGGCGTCAACGACGTCTTTGCGGTGGCATACAATCTGCTCAAGCTAACGCGGTCGGCACCGGTCTTTTTTCAGATCTTTGATTTGGGCGGGCGGTTGCAGATCGAAGGGGTGAGCGAGGATCGGCACGGGCGTTTTACCCGGCTGTGGCGCGGGTTGGATGCGCGGGGGCAGCGGGTCGAGCCGGGCTTGTATATTTACAGAGTTAAGGTTGAGGCGGATGTGGGGGTGGCGAGCCGGCAGGGTGTGGTGCAGGTTGCGTATTGACAATGGGCCAAAGTGTTGATGGGTTAGAGCGCTTCTTAGATGAGCGGTTTGATAAAATGAATAGAGCGAATGACTTCTTTGCAACCGATGGCTTTGTGGAAGGCTTCGCTGGTCTCGTTGTCGAGTTCGCAGTCGCTGGCGATTGTTGTATAACCTTGAGACAGCGCGTGCGCGGCTAAGGTGTCGATGAGTCCTGCTCCAACTCCACGGCCTGGTTGCTCGGTGCACGACATAAAGCCCTTCGACATAATCCGACCACAATTCAGCTTCCAAAAAACCGGTGTGCTGGACGTCTTCGTCGACGGCGAGATAGATTAGCGCCGTGCCGGCGTCGTGACGCGACTGATATGCGGCGAAGTCGGTGCGGCTCTTATCTTCGCCTTGGTCGTCCTAAAGAGCCTGTCTCATACAGGACCAAGCCGCAAGCGTCAGTTCGCTGAGCAATTCAATTTTCATTATTCGTATCATTTGCGATATCGATCTATGCTCTGCAAGCGGCAGGTTTGTGTAGTCGCTGGCTATTTCTTTGTCGTTGAAGGAGAAGGCGAGTCTCAAAGTGAAGGTGTAGGTTTGTTCTTCTATCTGATAGGACGTGAGTGGCAAGTGGGATTCTATAAGGCGCGGCAACTCCTCGTTGAGACATGTGTGGGGTTCCTTGCGCAGTAGACTGTCCTCGATTGAGGATGATTCGTCGCGGGCGAGGTATTTAAAACCAGAGCTCGGTATCTTTTCCATTTTTCTCGCGGACGTTTTACACACGACGTCGAGCACATGTTTATGTGCTTTTGCCTGGTTTTCTGCGCAGGCCAGGTCTTTGTGCTGCTGGTAGAATTGTTCCGAGTGGTAGGCTACGAACCTGTGCTGTTCCGCAATAAGATCGGTAAGATTGGTCTTGCCGCTGCACGCGCCGCCGCCGATCTAGAGGATGTTTTCGAGGTGGGACCGCAATATGGCGTCGTAAATTTTTATAATGAAGCTCAACGATCGGCGGCCTACTCTACAGTGGCAAGCGGTGGTTAGCCGTGTTGGCTGACCACCGCTATCAGTTGTGTTGCGCCACCACCCGCCCGCCCTTGACCACGTAGACCGGTTCGAGCCATTGCTCGATGGTCTCGACCTTGCCGACGGTGTCCTCCAACTTGCGTTTGCCCTCGCACAAGCGCAATATGGTCGCGTCGGCGGTGGCGCCGACCTTGAGCGTGCCGAGTTCGTCTTTCATTTTGATGGTCGCTGCCGGGATGCTGGTGACGCGACTTAGCGCGTCGTTGAGGTCCATACCGAGGTGCAGAAACTTAGAGATGGTCGTCGCCATATCAAAGACCGGGCCGGCGAGATTGTAGCGGTGCAAATCGGTGGAGATGGTGTCAGGAGTGATCTCCTGGTCCATCGTTTTGCGCGCGACGTCGTAGGAGAAACTGCCCTTGCCGTGGCCGACGTCGAGGTGCACGCCGCGCTCGATGGCGGCTCGGACCTCGGGGATGACCTTCATGTTGCTGTCGAGGATGCCGCTTTCGTGCGCGTGGAAACAGTGGGTGAGAATATCGCCGGAACGCATTTCGGCGAGGATCGCCGGCAGGCCGAGGGTGGAGCGCGGAGAGTGGATCATGATCGGCAGGCCGGTGGCGTCGGCGGCTTCGCGGGCTAAAAGCAGCGCCGGCATTTCGTTCTCACCGCCGGCGGCGAGGTTGTCGCTGAGACGGATCTTGATGCCGAGGATTTTGTCGCGGTTTTCTTCGATGCACTGCACGGCGGCGGAGACGTTGAGGTGGCGCAGGTCGTCGAGTTCGCCGACCGGCGGGTCGAGTTCTGCACCGGTGACTAGGCCGATGCGGCTGATATTGAGCATTGCGTAAAGCCGGGTTTCGGAGGCCTCGATAATGAATTTGCGGAAACCGGGCCAGACGGCCGCCCCGGCCGAGCCGGCGTCTACGGCGGTGGTTACTCCGCGTTCAAGGCAGGTGGGGTCGGGTGGGATGCCGTAGTGGGAGACTGCATCGAAGACGTGTACGTGCAGGTCGATGAGGCCGGGCACGACGAGCAGGTCTTGCGCGTCGATGGTTTCGCTGGCTTGGGCATTTTTGCCGGGTGCGGTGACGGCGGCGACCTGACCATTCGCAAAGGAGACGTCCAGGGGGGCGTCGAGGTTTTGTGCGGGGTCTATCAGGCGGCCGTTTTTTATGAGCAGGTCTTGCATTTGTGGCCCAGTTTCGTTGGGGGCGTATTTGCTGTTGGAGGTTAAGTTTATGTCACCGGCCGTCGCCAGTTCGTGTCGAAGCCGCGCTCTTTGAGGATGCGGGCGCCTGTTGCAAAATGGCGGCCGACGGTAGCGACGCCGTGTGAGTCGTCGCCAGGCACCAAGGCGATACCCAATTCCAAGGCGATGTTGAGGATCGGAGCGGATACATAGGGCTCGTCGGCGCCTTTGTCGAGCGCGGCGAGGTTGAAATCGAGGATCAAGTCCAACTCGCGGATGCGTTCGAGGTTGCGGCGGATATGGCGCAGGATCTCAGGGTTTTTTAAACGCATTTTATAATCGCCGGGGTCGCGCAGGCGGATCAGGTCGAAGTGGCCGACGACGGCGGGGTGCAGCGTTTCGATCATATCGAGCTGAAGATCAAAATACTGGCAGTAGAGTGCTTCGATGCTGCCGGATTTTTGTGCAGCTTGCGCGTAGATCTCAGGCGGACCGTCGATCATAATATCGTGCACGTGGTGTACCGAACCGACAATATAGTCGGGTCGGTACTTTTCTCTGTGTTGCTTCGCCGCTGCGAAGGCGCCGGTATAGGACTCGCACTCGAAACCGACGTAGAGGTCGACCGCATCGGCGTATTTTTTTTGTAGCGCTCTACACGTTGTCATATAGCGGTCGAAGCGTTCGTATTGCGCCGCCACATCGAGGCCCAAGGCCCGCTCTTCGTCAGAGGTAAACTCGTCGCTGACCGGTGGCGTATGCTCGGTGATGCCAAACCAGCTAAAGCCGCGTGCGATATATTCTTTGACCATATCTTCGAGGGGGTCACCTTCGGCGTGGCCGCAGAAATCGATGCTGTGGGCGCCATGTACTGAGGCGAGTGCGGGTTTGTCATCGGACATAAGTGAGAGGACCTTATTTATAGGTTAGCTTGGCTTCTTCGCCGCGTTTTTTCAGACCGTCGATCATAAACTTGTGATAGGGTGTGGTCGGGTCGTGGTCCACGGGGCGCATATCGGCGGAGTGGAAACCGATGCGCACCGAACGTCGCCAACTGTCGCTTTGGTTTTGCTCAGACCAGTGGATCAGATAATAGCTGAAAAAGATCACGTCGCCGGCTTTTGCAGGCACGGGTAGGCTTTCAGTAATACTGGGGTGGTACAGGTCGGGCGGCAGATAGGGGCGGGTGTGCTCGCCTTCGATGTGTTCTAATGGTCCTTGTTTGTGGCTGCCGGGTATGACGCGCAGGCAGCCGCTTTCCAAGGGCGCGTCGTCGAGGTGGACTAGACAGTCAACGAAGTGCGGGCCGTCGTGGGGGTAGAAGGGGTAGTCTTGGTGCATGGGGAAGGGCGTGCCGCGTTCCGGTGGTTTGGCGTGCAGTACCGAGTGGTGCCATTGTACGGCGGAGCCGATTAGGGCGCGCACACTGTCGTTGAGCCCCTGGTGAAATAGCACCCGACCCCAGGCTGCCGAGTAGTACTGTGGGTTACTGAGAAAGACGGCGCGTGTCTCCTGCTGTTGGCCTTCGGGCAGGTAGTGGTCGCGCCAGGGGCCGCGCCAGCCGATGCTGTCTTCACCCCACCACTCGTCGATGATGCCGTTCATCTCGTAGCCCAGCTCTTTTACTTCGTCGGAATCGAATAGGCCCTCGGCCTTGAAATAACCATCGCTATGGTATTGGTCGATTTGTGTTGGACTCAACTGGAAGTCTCTACTGGTCGTCATGGTCATTCCTCTATGGTCGTTTCTTTAATCTATTAAACCCGGCGTGTGCAGAACCATATCGTCGTCGAGGCTGCGCTGGGCGGCGATATTTTTTTCTTCGAGCTTGCTGCGGTACAGTTTGACACCTTCCTCTGGGCTGGTGTCACCGTCGGCGACTAGGCGAAGGACTTCGAGGAAGGCCAGCGGGTCCTCGCTACCCTTGATGCGGCGGCCGAAGAGCGCCAAGCGCGAACCGTGTTTTTTGGCTTCGGAGATGAGTTTATAGGCGTCATAGGTGGTGCTGGTGGTGCCGCCTAAGATACCGACGATGACGCTTGTGTCATAACTGACCAGGGCTTCCATCGTCTCGGGGCCGTTGTAGGCGATCTTGAGGAATTCGGGGCGTGAGGCGCGTGGGATACCGGCGAGCATTCGGGCGATCTGGTCGTTGACGAAATGCGGGATCTGCTCGGGGGCAATGCCGCAATCGGCGACATTGGGGTTAAAGACCTCTAGGAAATATTTGAAGTCTTTGGTGTTGGCTTCGGTGCGAAAGGCCTTAAAACATTCGAGGGAGTGCAAGTCGGCCGCGAGGTCGTTATTGAAGGTGACCGAGTAGAGGCCGAGGTTGATATCGGGTTGCTGATCGGGCGCGGGGGTCAGAGTGCCGTATTGCGCTTCTTCGATGGTGGTAGTCGCAAAGGGTTTTGAAGGGTAGTGAGTGTAATTGGAACCACGGGCGTTCCAGATGTCGGTGGTATCATTGGCGCGTACGGCGGGGGTGACAGATGAGTCGTCGAAGATGCATTTTTCACGCGCGAGGATATCCATATTGGCGACGGAGGCGAGCAGGATATCGATGTTCGCCTGTTCGACGAGGGTGACGAGCTCGTCGCAGAAGGTTTGCATCGAGCCGGAGCGGTCGTCGAGGGTGGCTAGGCCGCGGGACATGTCAGCGTCGGCGGCGTAGGCGATGATGAAGGTGTTGTTTTTTGGGTTTTGGCGGATGTCGGCGAGTTTGGCGTCGAGGGTTTTTTGCATGGGCGTCTTCTCTTAAGCTGTGGGTGGGACGGGCTGAGCGAGAGTATTTCGGTGGTGTCCCATCGCATGCTCTCTGCACAGGATAATATTCATTGGTGGAGTTATTGGCCTACTTAAAACTCGTAGGCGACCGACCAGCTAAGGGCCTGTCCGCGCGCCACGGTGCGTTCGAGGAATGGCTCCCAGGAGAAGGTGTTCTTGTTGCCCCAGATCGGGAAGAAGCTGGGGATATAGCTGCAGGTTGCCGCGATCAGGCCGAGCTTCGGGTGCTTCTGGAAGACGATGAGATTTTCGGTGGCATCGTGGTCGAGGGCCTGGAAGGGACCGGCCTGGGTCCAGGGCCAATTCTTGCGGGCGATAAAGCTGCTGTCGGCCATCGCGAAGCCGTCGTTGTCGGGAAAGCTGACGGGGATGTTAAGCTTGCAGAGTTCGTCGGTGGTTTCGAGTTGCGGGAAGAAGGGGTGTGGGAACCAACTGATGGGGATGAAGCTCTGACCGGTGTTTTTGAGGTGAATCTGCGAGTGCACGGTGCGGCCGGTGACACTGACTTGCCGCTCGAGTTCGAGGGCATATTTGCCGGCGCTCTGCGCGGTGCGCATGGTGATCGACGCGTCGGTCTGCTTGATATCCCAGGTGCAGAATTCGTTGACGGTATTGCTCGCGAGGTCGCAGTGGCCAATGCCGATGATCTGCCCTTCGGTATCGGTGCGCTCGGCGCGCAGCGGATTGTGGTTGAAGGCATCGGGGATGCCCTGGCCATCGAAGACGTTGAAGCTATCGGGGTAAGTCGGGCCGGAGAGCAGCGGGCCGACGTTGGCGTCGTCTACTTGGAATATATAACCGCCGGTGCAGTAGCGGGTGCCAAAGCGCTCCTGGTCGGCGATGGGGTCGAGCAGGGTGACGGTGAGGTTTTGGTTTTGGATGGTATACATGGTCTATCGCGCTTTCGTGTTAATGGGGGTCGCCCAATTGCAGCTTGCTGGCGCCGGAGACCTGGGCTTCAAGATCTCCGCCCTTGCCGCTAAGGGTAAGGCAGTTGGCGCCGGAGATTTGGCAGTTCAGGTCTCCGGTGCTCATCGAGCCAGATAGGGGTACCGGCGCCAGAGACAAGAGAGCCCGACGGCCGTGCTCGGTGGTGAAGCCGGATATTGCGCTGTGCGCGGCGTCGCTGAGCGAGAGGCTGTGCACAGCGGGCAGGGCGATATCGAGCTTTGAGCGTAATGCCGAGTCTTGAGTCCTTTTGCTAGACCTGATTGAAGCCATTGTAGTCGGTAGCCATATTCTGGATCTGATGGGCGAAGTGGAAGTTTTCAATTTTGGTGATTTCCGGTGTGAGCATGGCAAACTTCTTGCGGGTAGGCTCGGGAGTTCAGGAGTTGCTGATTGCCTGGGCGATAATGGCGATCAGCGACTCCGGTTTGACCGGTTTGGTCGCGAAGTCGTCGATACCCGCTTCGAGACAGGATTGCCGCTCTTGGTCGTGGGAGTGGCCGGTCAGGGCGATGGCTGGGGTGCGCCGTCCTGTTTCGCGCTGGCGCAACTTTTGTATGGTTTCGAGCCCGCCTATCACTGGCATCTCCAGATCGATCAGTATCACGTCGAAATGTTGCTCCGCGAGCAAGTCGAGCGCCGCGCGACCATCGGTGGCCAGGGTCACCTGGTGATGCCTCTTGGTCAGGATGCTCGACATCATCTGTTGGTAGAAGGCATTGTCCTCGGCCAGCAGAATGCGCCAGGGGCCAGGGGCCAGTGGCGGTGGGTTTGGGCTTATCGGCGGTGGGTTGGTCTACCGCCAGCGGCAGCGAAAAATAGAAGGTCGTCCCCTCGCCCACTGCGCTTTCGACCTGGATTTGGCCGCCGTGTCCTTCGACGATGCGCCGCACTATGGCCAGTCCTAGCCCGGTGCTGAGCTCGCCCTCGGTCGATTTGACCGAGGTCTTGCGGAAGGGCTCAAAGATCTGGGCGAGTTCTGCGGATGGGATGCCCTGGCCCTGGATTGTGATGATCGCTTCATTGTCCCGGCGCTGTGCGCTGACGCGGATGGTGGTGTGCGGATGCGAATATTTGCAGGCGTTGCTCAATAGATTGTTGAAGACCTGTTCGAGCTTTAGCTCGTCCAGCGGCGAGGGCGGCAGTTCGTCGGGCATAGCGAGTTCTATCTCGATCTGCTTGCGCTCGGCGAAGACGCGGTTGAGCATCACGGTGCGCGTCAGCAACTCGCGCAAGTCTACTGGGGCTAGGGCGAGTTCGAGGTTGCCGGACTCGAACTTCGAAATTTCGAGCAATTCGTTGACCATCCCCAGCATGAATGTGCTGGAGGTGTGGATGTGCTGCAAAAACGAGCGGTGCTCTGCACCGATTACATCGGTCAGCTCTTTCAGCAATAGCTCGCTGCAGGTGGCGACAACGCCCAGTGGATTGCGCAGGTCGTGGCCCGCCATACCGAGGAATTGGTTTTTCTGCTCGTCGGGGCGTTCGAGCCTAGCATTCTGTTTGGCCATTTTCCGCTGGGCAGTGGCCAATTCGTTGTTGAGCTGGGTCATCTGCTCGTAGATCTCATTGTTCGGCCTGGTGCTCGATCACGTTCTGCACCACGATGTCGCAGTCGTATTAGCTCCCAGATAGAAGGTGTCCCAACCCTCCATTTTGAAGAAATCAGCCACCATGCGCACTCCCAGCTCGTGCAGATCGCCGTCGGTAGAGGTGACCACCAGACGGCGTCCGTTCTTGTTATGGGAAAACATGTAGGGGTAGAGCTGGGATATGATCAACTGGGTGGCTGCGGTGCAAAAGTGCTCCTGGGCGACGCTGATCTCGTTTAGCTGCCACAGCCGCCCGATCTCGTACTGGCTATTCTGGAAAACCTCAATGTAGACGGTCTTGATCGGCGCGCCGTCTTTGACCGCCTCGGTGACCAACTGGCTGGCCTCGTGCCGGTTGCCCGCCAACAGCAGGCCCAAATAGCGCTGGCCCAGGTCTCCGAGCTCGCTTTCGACATTCAGGTAGGTGGTCAGTTGCGACGGCATAGCGGTCAGAAGTTGGTCTAATTCGGTATTGGTCTCGCGCATGTGAGCTCCAGATGTTGGAATCAGAGACTGATAAAATCAAAAAAGCGCAATTCCGCAAGGCTTTGGCACAGATAAATTATAAATATAAGGAAAATCAGGCGAAGACCGTCAGGCGCACCGGATTTTCGGGATTGACCGCCCACAGCTCTTCGGGATCGTAGACGCGCACCGTTTTGGGCGGCGCTTCGGGCATGCTCCAGTCGGGCTTGAAGCGCTGGATCAGGGCTTCAAGGTTTTTGTGGGCAATGCGATCTTTGAAGTCGTCGTCAATAGGCGCCTCTTCGATGGTCTTTTGCAATACCCTATAATCGTAATAGGGCAAGTCGGCGCCGAAAATCAGTCGCTCGCGACCCACCTTGCCGGCGAACCAGGCGAAATCCCACTCCGACCCCTGTCCGTCCGGATATTGTACGACCTCGAAGAAGACATTGTCGTGTTTGGCCAGATGCTCGGCGCCCCAGGTGCTGGCGTGCGAGATAAAGGTGCAGTGCGGAAACATCGTGGCGATCTCGTCCATCAGTACGTTGTGCATATGCAGATTGACTAGGCCTTCGCGGGCGGCGGCGGCTTCGACAAAGGGGATGCACCACTCGGCGATTGGTGGGTGGCCGACGATGCCGACTAGCCCCAACTCGCTCATGGCTTTTTCGGCTTCTTCGATGCCGAGCTTGCCAAAGCGTTCTTCGATCAATGCCAGGCCGATGGGGAAGACGCTGGGGAAGTCGCGGCAGGCGCGGGCGATGACTTCGTTTTGCTCGCGGATGTCGATGACGCCGCGGGTGATCGGGCTGCCGACGGCAGTGGGCATTGAGATGGCGGCGTGGATATGGGTCTCGGCGAAACGAGTGAGGGACATGGCGGTGTTTTGGCCGACCGGTGGAACGCGGTCTATGGTGCGGCCGATATGGTTATGGCAGTCGATATAGGGTCTCATTTATAGCTCCGTGAGGTCGATGGCGCGGCGCGCGTCACTGGCTAGGCGCGCCGCTTCGATGATCGAGAGATTGTGCAGGGCCATTTCGCCGGTGATCGGTGGGCAAGACCCGGCGGCGAGGGCGGCGAAGGTGGTTTGCAGATAACCGGCGTGGCCGGTGCGGTTGCGGTCGGTGACGTCGAGGTCGATCTCGGACCATTCATGCGTCGCGCGCGCGAGGCGGTGCAACGCGGTGCCGCGGCCGACCATGCGCAGACAGTCGCCGCGCGTGTGCACCTCGCAGAGATTGCCCAATTCGCCGGCCCCGGCCCCGGCCATGCCCCACGAGGTCGAGACGGTGGAGACGGCGCCGTTTTCGTGTTCGAGCAGCAATAGCGCCATATCGTCGACGTCGATATCGAAGAAGCGTGTTTGCACACGTGCTTCGACATAGCGCACCGGCGAACACATCAGGGTTTCGAGCGAATAGATTTCGTGATAGGCTGTGTCGCCGATACAGCCGCCGCCGGCCGCTTTCGAGGCGCGCCAGACCCTGGCCGGGCTGGAGCTGTGGCGGTCGGCGTCCATGGGAAACAGCGATTTGGCGCGGCCGACCTGAGGGATGGGTAAGTCGTTGCTGTGCAACAACTCATAAGCGCGTAAGGCGCCGGGTGTGAAGACGGCGTTGTGCACGACGGTATAAATTATTTTATGCCGGGCGACGGCGTCGAGGACCTTGGTCGCTTCTTCCAATGAGGTGGCCATTGGTTTTTCGCTGATGACGGTCAGGCCGGCTTCGGCGGCGGCGATGACTTGCTCGGCGTGCAGGTGGTGCGGGGTGGCGATGATAACGGCATCGAGCGGCGCTTTAGCGAGCATGTCGCGGTAGTCGGCGTAGTGCTGCTCGGCTGTCACGGCAGTGGTTTCGCCGACGGTGGCGAGGTTTTCTGGCATGGGGTCGGCCAGCGCGGTGATTTGCACTTCGGTGAGAGTGAGCAAGGTGGGCAGGTGTTGTTGTTGGATGATGCCGCCGCAGCCGATTAGGCCGAGGCGAATAGGGGTTTTCATTGTAGCCTCTAGTGGTTGGACGAGCCCTTTGAGGGTTTCCCTTCGCTCGTTTGCGGATCGCAATCCTGCGATCCCCCGAGGGGGTCTGTCCATATTGCACTTCCTGTGAAATATGGAACACCGCCGCTACGGAAAGACCCTCAAAGAGTCCTGTGGTATTTGCGAGGTGTATGCTAACATTCGAATTCAGGGTTTGTTGAGTGAAAAGAACGACGAATCCAAGAATTCCAAAGAGAAAATCAGATCTAATTCGCCGCCATTTTCCCTTCGCGCGAGCGCTCCTGTAAATCGTAGAGCGAGACGATGGCGTCTTTGTATAAGGGAATGGGGAAGGAGCGGTCTTCGAAGCGCGCCTCTTGCGGGAATTGGCCGCGCACTAGCCTCGCGTGCACCTCGGTTTTGTGGGTCATTTCGCCGGCGTATATGGGGAAGGCGTCGGCGCGGCGGTAGCTCAGGATCAGGGTGCGGCGCGGGTTGGTGGAGGTGTTGGCGATGGAGGCGTGCGGGGTCATCGCGTGCATGAAGATCACCGAGCCGGCGTTGCCTGGGACCGGGACGGCGAGGGATTCGTCGACCGCTTCGGTGACCCGGCCCTGGAAGAAGCCGTCGGTGTTGTGCGAGAGCAGTTCGTCGCGGTGGCGGCGGGGGATCACTTGCAGACAGCCGTTTTCGACGGTGGCGTCATCGAGGTAGAACAGGATGCTGACCGAGCCGCGATTGCTCAGCGGGTAGTAGGAGAGGTCCTGGTGCCATTCGACGGGTGAGCCGACGCCGGCGGGTTTCATATTGATTTTGCTGTAGTGATAGACCAGGTCGGGGCCGAGCAGGGCTTCGACGGCGTCGAGCATTTTTTGCGAGCGGGAGAATTCGCCGAAAAGCTCGTATTTGCTGCAGGGCTCGTAGAGGCGGCGGACCTGGGTGCCGTCGGCGGGCTGGTTGGGTTCCATTTCCATGCGGGCGGCATCGTGCTCGGCGAGCGTGTTCCCGGCGCTGGCGGTGTCCATACCGTCGATGAAGGCGGTGACTTGCTCGGTGCTCAGGAAGTCGGGTACGACGATATAGCCTTCGGTATTGTAGTGGTCGACTTGCTCGGTGCTCAGCATGAGGATTCTCCTTTTACCATTTCTCGATGGCGCCCATCAGCATCTTCTGCTCGTCGGTGCCTTGCTCGCGCATCTTCTGCGCGAAGGGGCCGTCGAAGGGCTCGCGGGATTTCATCCAAGCGGTCTGATAACACATCAGGCAGACGCGCCGGCGTTTTTTCGATTGGTTGGCCGCGCCACGGTGGTAGAGGCAGCCGTCGAATATCACCGCCTGGCCGGGTTTGGCGAGCACGCGTTTTTCCTCGGGGAAACGCGGGTGGCCTTCGGGTGGGCGGAAGAGCGCGCGGTGACTGCCGGGCACGATGACTACAGCGCCGTTTTCTGTTGTTAACTCGTCTAGATAATAACCGCAGTTGATCTGTCCTGGCAAGGCACCATAGGGCGTGCCGTCGGGGTCGACAGGCCAGGGCACGTCGCGGTGCCAGTTTTGGTCCTCTTGGCCTGGCTCGGTGACGCGGGAAGTGGCACTGTGCAGTTGCACGCAAGTACCTAAGATGGCCTGCATGCGTTGTAAGACGGGCGGATTGTCGAGCAGGAAGGCGAAGCGCTTGTCTTCTTCTAAGAGTTGGTCGGTAAACTGCTTGTCATTGCGTTTGAATGTCGCGTTGAGGGCGCTGCGCAGGGATTTGATCTGTGCTTGCGAGATGGCGTTATCGACGACGAGATAACCCCATTTTTTGAAGAAGGCCACATCGCGGGCGATCTCGGGCGTTAGCTCAGGGTTTAGGTGTTGAGGATAGGGTGGTTTTTCCATTTTGGGCGATAGGTCTTTCGCTGGCGTTGGTGATCTAGATAATAATCCTTGGCAAGGTAGGGGATGGGGGGAAGGTTGTCCAGAGATCGGCTGTAGGGGATGTTTGGTGCTTTTATAGTAAGCGCTAACACAAAAGAGAGGCCGCTTGGTGAATATTTAGGCGGTCTTTAAAAGGGATTGTGCGAGGTGGTCTACGCGGAAAGCCTAGCAAGAGTGTTCGGACAACCGCTAATAACGCATAGAGACGCTGCGCAATATATTAAGCACATCGGCGTCGGAAAGTTCCGGATAAAGCCGGCGTTGGGCGTTGATAATGCGATTGATCTTGCGCAACAGGTGGTTTTGCGGAGTGTATTCGCCCGCGGCGAGGTCATTTCCCCGCTTCTCTTGTTGCAATATGCGGTCGATATCGATTTTGTAGAACACTTCCCGAGGCTGGAATTTACTGCAGGCCCGCGTCCGGCGCCCTATTCCAGGCCACAGGTTCGGCAGGGCCTTCGTAGATGGGAATGAAGTCGGCGGTGCGGGCTTTGGCTTCTTCGTCCCAACCGTCGAATTCGCGCGGGCGAGCGATGGCGGCGCGCAAGCCGGCGGACAAGAGGTCGAAGTAGGGGAAATACCAGAGGGTGATGACGGTGCGGCGCTGGTCCGACTTATTGGCGTGCGCCGAGTGCAAGAGACGCGAGTCGCCGATGACCAGATCGCCGGCTGTAACCGGCACATCGACTTCTTCGGGGATCGACTGATAGGCCGGGTGGTCGGGATCGGTGACTCGGCGCAATTCGTCGGTGTGCGCGTTGGGGACTTCGTCGTGCATGCGGTGGCGATTGAGATGTGAGCCGCGCAACAGGCGCAGGCAGCCATTGTGCGGCGTGGTGTCGACGAGGTAGTACATCAGGAAAAGCTGCTGTGGCAAGGGAGTATAGCTGGAGGGGTCATTCCAACCCCACCAGTCTTGGTGCCAAAAGAGCGCTGGGCTTTTGGGTGGTTTGCTGATGACATAACCCGACATCCATTTTGGGCGCAGGAAACCGAAGGCTTCGAGCACGGCGCGGGCGGGTGGGTAGGCGACGAGTTCGGCGAAGATGGGGTGTGAACCGACGTCGACCATGCTGCCGGTGGAACGTTGTTCGGCGAATTTTTCGCCGCTTTGCGCGTCGAGCAGTTGGTTGGTGGTTTGTTGCAGGCGGCTGAGGATATCGGGGTCGAGCACGTTTCCTGCTAGGCAGAAGCCGTCGGTGATGAGTTGCGCAAATTTTTCTTTGGGGTTTTGTAAGGGCATGAGTTGAGTTTCCCCCGGTTGGCGTTGCGGTGTTGGGGTCGACCTCTGGGCGCACCGAGTTTATAGATGAAGATCGTTAAACTATGGCAAGGTAGGGTATGGGGGAGAAAGTGTCCAGATTAAGGTTGAAACGCGGTAGTTTAACCGCATCCCCCGATTGTCTATATTACTGGCCTTCGCCGTCCCTTGCAGATAATTTACTACGCCGGGAATAGTTGATGGTTTTGCGGGATGTAGCCCTTTGTCTGACCTATGTTTTGCGCCATTTGCGCCCAACCGCGGGTGCTCGACTTGGACGAGTGTATTGAGCTAGGTTTTGCGGGAGAATCGGCGGCGGGTATTGAGTTGGCCGGTCAGGCGTTGCAGATGGAAGTAACCGTGCCCGAGCAGCGCGTTGAGCCGATGGACCGGACGCATTTTACGACTTCGCTCGATTTACTTTATCCATTGTCTAGCGGTGGGTGGCGAAGCGGACGAGCTACCGGGGTGAACGCTTGCCTCGGCTCGCCTTATTGGGCAAACTGCAATTGGTGGCCAATGCCAATAACGCGGGCTCGG
>DQLG01000520.1 GCA_015660315.1 Candidatus Latescibacterota bacterium | reverse complement strand
TTTGGCTGGGCTGAAGGCGGAACTGGGCATTGATCCGGGTATGGATCTTTGTTTTGCGACCTATAGCGCGGAGGAGCAGAAATTTCAGGGGGCGAGTGAATACGTGCGGCGGCATTGTGCCGACAAACCGCGGTTGGCGATCAATCTCGACGAGCTTTCGGCGGGGCATATGAAAGGTGTGGTGCTGTCGTTTGCTCATCTGCGCGATTTTGTGCAGGGACAACTAGATACGATGGGCGACGGGCTCAAGTGCCATGTGATGTCACAGCTCGACGCTACCTCAGATCATTTCCCCTTTTTGCGGCAGGGTATTGACGCGGCGCATTTGTGGCGCTGGCGTTTTCGCGGCCGCCATGCCGATGCGGATTACCACCACGAGCCGGCTGATACCGCCGACAAGCTCAATGTGAGGGAGTTGAAGGAATACGCGGGGCAGTTGGCGCGTTTGTTGTTGCGGCTTTCGCACCAAGCGCCGGAGCAATGGCCGGTAAATACGGTGAAAAAAGAGGCGGTGAAGCAGCGGTTGCATAAGGAGCGGGGGACGGTTGTGCGGGTGTATTAGGGGGATTTAGGGGGGTTTTGATCGTCTTTCATGTGATTCAGGCCCAGACGTAGATTTCGTCGTCGTCGGACGACATCGCGAAGAAGATCGCCAGCACCGCGCGCGGTTGGTCGCCTATGATGGCGGGCACTTCGTGCACGTTCTCGCTAAAGAAGAAATAGAGGTCGCCCGGTTCGAGTTGGACCTGGGCGCGCTCTATGCCCTGTTCGGCGACATAGGCGGGGAATTTCTCGCGCGATAAATGTTCCTGGATTGCTGGGCGGTAGGGGCAGTTATAGAGATAGGGTTCGCCGGTACCGGCTTCCTTGGTGCTGTTCTGCAAACAGAGAATGGCGGCGAACTGGTGTGTAAAGCGCGAGATCTGGTAGTCGAAGGCTTGCGTGCGTTTGGCGACGGAGTCGTAGTGCGGGCCGTGGCCGATTTCGCGGTGGTAGACGCGGAAGATAGCCGGGCCGTAGAGGCGGCCGTCGGGCTCGCGGGCGGTTTTGACCTCTTTGTCGGGGGCCAGTTTGGCGAGCGCGTCGTAGATGCTACGTACGGGGTCGTCGTAGCCGTCGAAGAGGGTCTCGAAGAGTTTGAGCGTCTCGGCCGAATGCGCGTGGAATTTTTTGCGGTCGGCGCGATGTGCGCCAAAGCTAGTGCCGATATCGATGCGTCGGGCAGTGCCGTTGCCGACTTGGTGTGGGTCGTAGAGCAGGCCGCGTTCGTA
Source organism: Candidatus Latescibacterota bacterium (assembly GCA_015660315.1). Lineage (GTDB taxonomy): Bacteria > Latescibacterota > UBA2968 > UBA8231 > UBA8231. Next base: position 10,343 of record DQLG01000520.1, on the reverse strand, counting down.
GAAGCGCCGCATGAGCGCGCGGCAGTGTGTGGCTTTGTAGTGCTGGCGCAGTACGAAGGCGGGCACCTCGCCGTGGGCTAAAGCCAGCAGTGGCTCGGGGTGCTGGTCGAGGATCTCGGGAATTGTGGCCTCAAAGGGGGTCCAGGTTGAAGTGGTCATGGCGGGAAATGTACTATTCGTTGTGTGCTGAGTCCAGATGATTTGATGAGACCTTAGAGTTGGTCCAAAGTTATAGGTACCAGGAGTTCGTTTATGTCGATTGAAAAATTCACCATATCCCGCGACGACAGCGTCTACGAGTGCTTTCCGCATTTGTGCCGCACGCGGTCGGGGCGGATCCTGCTGGTTTATCGCGAAAGCAATGGCCATGTGGCTAGCGAGTTTTGTCGGCTTGTCGTTCGTTATAGCGACGACGCGGGGCAGAGTTGGTCGGCGCGTCGCGTAATCTGCGACGAAGACCGTTCCTCTGGCGTGTTGAGGACTTGGAACGGTCCCAAGATACAACAGCTTCAGGATGGCCGAATCCTGCTGCTCTGCGACGCGGTCAACTATCCGCCGGGCGAGTGGGGCAGCGAGGGCCGCTGTCGGATCTGGTTGCGCTTCAGCGACGATGAGGGGCTGACGTGGTCGGAGCCACAGCCGACACCGGTGGCGGGCATCTGTCCGGATCAGGTCACTGAGTTGGCAGACGGTAGCTGGCTATTGCCGAGCAATGTGTGCAGTGACAAGACCAATCGCATTATTCAGAATATCACGATCAGCCACGACCAGGGTCGTACGTGGCAGGCGCCAAAAACACTTTTTGACCACCCCGATTATCAGCTCGACGAGGTGAGTATAGTGCGCATGCCCACAGGTGAATTAGTTGCTTATCAGCGCGAGGATTTGGGCCGACCAGTGCAAAAACTGATCTCGCGCGATGAAGGGGCTACTTGGGATGGGCCCTATGACACATTAAATCCCGCGTCGATCGGAATGCCTATTGCGGGGGTAACACAGGACGGGTTTGTTATGGTTACTGGGCGCTATGGTGTGCCCGGTAATTGGCGGCCGATAGACAGCGCCGAGCTTTGGCAGACGCGTTTGGCCAAGCGCGGGATCGTCATACCGAAGGTGCCGGACACGGAGGCTTTTGTCGCCACTTTTGCGCGCGGGCCGCACACGGCGGAGACGGCCGATGAGCTTATTATCGGCCAGGGCGGGTCGTCGGTGCATACCTTTGCTTTCTTGGAGCCGGTGGAGAGCGCGTTGGCTACGCAAAAGAGTGAGCAAAAGGGGGCGGTGTTGCCGCTCGATCTGGATGCGAGCCCCTTTGCCGACAGCGGGTATACCGGGTGGGTGGAGTATGAGCGGGGGCGGTTTTTGGTGGTTAATTATATCAACGACGACGCGCCGATGGCGCAGATTCGCGGATATCGTTTCGGGCTTGAGGATTTTTGATCATAGACCTTGGCCTGTAGGGCCTTGGCGACTATTTGCTGTTGGGCAAATCCGTTTCCGTTGTCCGTCGTCAGCGTATGGGCCTGACCTTTGAGATCGCTCAACGCCCTTATGATTACGTCGGCGACTGCGTTGATGAGTGGCCTGAGGAAAATACCCGTTGGGGCTTCGATTTCGTTTTAATTCGCGTGAAATCGTCGTGCTATGCACACCGACCATTCGAGCTCTTCTACGCCGAATACCGATGTGCCACCGACACGCTCAAGCACGCGATGTTGTTGGTCTATTGAGGGCAGCTCAGTCCAAAACGCGTGGAGATGTGTTTCGCTGAAATCGTCGACTATGCTCTCGGCAACAGTACCGGTGAGCACAATTGCCTTTACCTGAGGTTCAGCGGCGAATATCTCAGAGATCCCACGAGCGTTCTCCCACCGCCATTTAGTGGCATCGTTCATCATAAATTCCTGGGAGGATCCTCAACCTAAGTGACATTTCTTCTCAACCCCATTTCCTCTAATGGCCCGACCATTCACGATTCCGCCTCCACTTCCTAACGAACGTGTTGGTGGACCTCATCTCTGGCGCGGCACAGTTTTTCATCCAACTCGGCGAGTTCATCAACCGGATAGGGCTCTATTGCGCGTTGATATATTTCCCTGTTGGCCTTCCTTACGACGTCTACCAGGTCGGGTTTTGGGTTGCCATCCCAGTCGTACAGACCTTCCATCATGCCCATCATATCCATTAGCGGACCATCATCAAGATCGTAGAGGGTCGCGCAGAAATTGACTCCGCAAACGTTCGCATCTCGCAAGTGGCGGTCGAGCAGCAAGCTGTATACGCGGCCTTTGTGCTCTGACGTCACACTGTGCGGATTTTGGCGTGCCGATTCGAAAATATGGCCCGACTCCTCATCAGAGACGAGCACGGCCCTGCCCGTTGTTGCACTTTGTTCGGTGAAACTGATATTGCGGTTGAAGTGCTGGGGCGAAAGCATGTCGAGATAAGGCGTCAAAGCTTGCCAAGTTTTCAGGTCGAAGGACTGCTCTTTGACATAAGGTCCGAGGATCAGGTGGTTGGGGTCATGCCGACGTATCGCATCGTGTACTATGCGGTACAGGTGAACCGCCATTTTGCGGATGTTTTCCGGTACTGGCGCTTCGCTGTCGAGCGACGGTATGGAGTCGATCCAGCTCTCCGGTCTGATGAAGGTGCCGAAACCATAGTAGTAGCCCATCATCAGTGGATCATCGGCGTACTGTGAGCAAACACCAGCTACTAACTCTTCGACCCAATCTTGATAAGCGGAGGAGAAGATGTCTGGGCGTTCCTGACCTTGTGGCAGCTCGTTGGGGTGAGGGATCAGGAAGAGTCCGGCAGCGTAGGGGAACGATTCGCGGCGAAACAGCGCCTCGACCTTCTCGACATCTACATAGCCCTCGGGGTCCCGGCACTGGCTCGTCGCGCCTGCAAGTGCGCAGTTAAACCCGAGCGCCCGCACCTGGCTGAACCACTTTTCAATCCACACATCCTTGTCGCCGTCGTAAAGCTTTTGCACTGTCGGCTGACTGTTGCCGGTGTAGATATGGGCCAGCGATACTGGGAAAAAAGCGTTACCCTCTGGCGTGATGAACCAGCTGCGCCCGTCCAGTTTCTCCAGATGGAACCAGCCGGTGCTCTTTCCCTTCAATTGGGTTGTGCCGCCGTACGAATCGAGTGTATATGTCATGGCTTTTGTCGCCGTTGCATTTCGCTGTTGACCGTGCGAATACCTTCCACCGTCTCGTTCATCTGATAGTTGGCCCGGTCGCGAAATCCGTATTTGCGTGCATTGTTCTTAAGATAGGCCCCACATAGGTGGTAGCCGACGCATTGCGGGATTGCCCACAGTGCTTCCATCACCTGCCCATAGTGGTCTGTATCCTGCAAGCGATCCGCCGACGGAGGCCAGCCAACATCATCGTGGGCACACACGTGTGCCGCGGCGTCAGCCAGTAAGACCGGTCGGTCCGCGAAGTCGGCCCAGCGCCGGATTTTCGTGGCGATATTCTCCACGCTCCCGAAACATTGAAAACTGAGCACATCGACATAGGGCAGTGCTGCGTGGACCACCTCCTCGGGGAGCGCGGCGTTGGCTTCCCAGCGGTCACCGAGGATCAGGTGGTTCGGGTCGTAGCGGCGGATGGCGTCATGGGTGACCTGGTAGTAGCGTTGGGCAATGGCCGAGAGCTCGCGACGTCCGGCGTCCGACTGGAGCAGCTCTGGATCAACTAGCGACCCGCGCCACTTCGTATCGGGTGAGGTGTGTACCCATTGGGGACAATCGCAGTAGAAATAGCCGATCAGTTTCGGATCGTCGCGCAGGCGCGCGCATTCATCTCGGGCGACGTAGTCACACCATTCCTCGAAGTCGGCGCTCATCAGATCGGGCATGCGGACCTCAACTTGCCATTGATGTGCCTCGGTGAAAGGTAGTAGGTGGCAATAAGGCATGTCCGCCCATTGGTATTCCTCATAGGTAAAGGGCCGCGAATGGCGGTGGTAGCCTTCGGTGATGATTACGACTTCCTGAGTCCAGCCAATTGTGTTAAAGCCCCAGTCTCGTAGATCATTGGCGACGGCGTGCAGCCAACGCTCATGACTGTTGCCGAACTTGCGTTCCCACACGCCTTCGGACTCTGCATATCGCAACGTAGCCGAGTCGATATGGTTTATGCCAATAGACCAGAACGGCGCGCCGTCCGGTGTAGTGAACCACCAACGCTTGTCCCGCTTTCCTACTGTGTAAAAGTCTGGCATAGCTTTTGATATCCTAGAGATATAATGGACAGATCCGGTTTTATTTTTTACAAAATACCAACTAAATTCCCCCAATAAAGCTCTAATATATTTAGGCGGTCTCAGGTAGCGAAGATTTAAGCGAGTATAGCTCAGGCTGTTGCCGCGAGTAAATCGGCTACTAAAACCACGGCCACATCACTACACCCGTGTACCGTGCTCGTGTAGGCGATCCACTTGCCACCGGCACAAAACTGTGGGTGCGGGTGTACGTGGTAGCGGGGCTCGATCTGCGGCATGTGCGTTACGATCTCGACCTGTTGTTGCGTATCGGTATTGTAGAAAGCGACGCGGAACTCGGATGTCTCCTGCAGGTTGATGTCACCGACTAGATAGCGACTGGTCGTGTCAGCGTGGCTGTGCAGCGTGCCCGCAGGCCAGATGTTGGTGCTCTCGCCTGTGTGGATATTCACCTTCTCGGTGCCGGCGTCGTAGTCGACATACCATACATGGTCTCCGTCATCTGCCCACCACTCGTGTCCGACTCGCCTTGGCTCTCGATAGATCGGCGTAGCCTCGGCACCCCGCCGTAGCAACCACATGCGGTTGTCGTAGGAGTGTCGCTCCCCGGAGGCCACGTCGTCCCAATAATCTTGCGCCAGTAGTACCAGGTCGGAGTCGGTGGGGTGGAACTGGGCGTGGTTGTAGCAGCGGTCGAAGGTTTGCCAGATCTCGAAGTCGCCGCCGTCGACGGGCAGGCTGCCACAGGCCCATTCGCGACCGAAGCTTGCATCGAGGAATAGTTGGCGACCATCGGCCGACAGTGTTAGGTGTGTTGCCAGGCGCTCGCCAGCCCGCATCCGGTGGACTTCCTCGGGGACGGTATTGACAACCTCCACCGGGTCATTGGCACTTGGGCCTCGTCGGTAGACAGTGTACTCCCAACACCAGTAGACTCCGCCCGGGCCGACCATCGGCGAGGCATCACGGAACTGAGTCTCTGGAAACCACCGTAATTGCTCCTCATGTACGTCGTAGACGCCGAGACTGCGGCCCTCGTAAGAGTTGCCTCCCGGAGGATGGGCGCAGTAGAACCACAGATAGGCACCGTCTTCGGAGAAGCTGCGGTTCGTGAAGTAGAATGACTGCTGGAGTGGTGCCACCCGGTCGTGGAGTAGATAGCTGGTGATGCCACTTTCGGGGTCGGTCCACGGTCGGAAGGCGGTGCTAGCGGTGAGGTCGGGTAGCGTCATAGTGTCCTCGTGTTAAGTAATGTAGTACCACCCAGAGCTTGCCTGCCTTATGTGCGGAAAGTTAGCACGAAAATAGTGTTCATACAGTAAAGAAGCGATGTAGTTTTCGATCGTCATTAACATCAGCAAGCGCGGCTGCATAGGGCCTAATGCCTTCCGAACCGAGGCGCTTGGACGTCGCAAAAGTTATGCTTGGTTGACTCTACAACACGAATGAACCTGTGGACTGATCGATCACCACAAGGTCAAGAATCCCGTCTCCATCTAAATTTGCCGGCGTGACAGTAGTCGCTGACTCGCCGGAGCATGCGAGACAGTCGTTAACGAATTGACCGGCACCCTTGTTGAGCAGATAAAGTTGTGTCCCGGCATGCAAACGACGCTTTCGCACCCTCCCAAGCATACTCGTAATCTAATCCTTGCAGCCAACGATGAATATGCAGATAGAACAGCAGAGTCCCAGCGGCCTACAACTCGACCGCTGGGACTTTACTGATGCTCTAACGTTTACTTATTGGCGTATTTTTTAGCGGCAAAAAATCCGCCAGCGGCCAGCACGAGCAGTATAATCGATAGGATCGGCCGTGCAAAAAACCAGGCAATTGCAATGGTCAACAGGGCCAGTGGCAACGCAATTAGAATAGCCACAAGCGTTGTACCGACCCCAACTACAGTGCCCATGTGAATGCCGATAAATGGGATCCGATCAATTACGGTCTCCAAAATTTTAAACAGCATGGTAAGCCCTGCCGCCATGGCCACAAGGCCAACCAGGCGCAAGATCCAGGTCTCTAATGCAAGCTCCTCTTCCGCCGAATTGAACATCAGGTCCGCACTAGCTAGACCTACCTGCAGCAATTCAACCGTGCCCGTCTTGCTCAGATAGGGCTCCAGACGATTGCCCTTCTGACGCGATACCACACTTACTTCTGTCGGCGATGGTACGACTTCAAAGCTCACCTTCAAGTCGCCAATTTCGGGTTCGGCAGAATCGGCTCCGATATAGAGCCCATTGCCCGTTCGGTGCACCGTGCGATCCCCAATCTCTTCACGCACTTCAGCCGGCAGGCGCAGCGCCTCAAACGCATCTATTTCTTCGATTAACGAAGAGGAGAGCTGAAACGCACCTACGGTAATCTTATCGGCGACAAATTCATCGCTTTCATAGGGAATTGACGCCGGATTGCTGCGACCTCTGCTTCCCTTTCGGTTAAACGAGCCTGAATCGATATGGTCCTCAGACCACACTTTACTGTATTTATATCGCGTTACAGTCTTTTCGCCACCGCCGCTAGTTTTTTCTTTGCGCTCTTCTTTTTCTTCTTCCCACTGATACATTTTAGTTATGCGCCGGAGTTTGAGCGCACGTGCTTCAATCGCAAAGTCCAGATCAGTTACCACGTCTTGGGTTGTCGCCTCACCCGAGAAGTGGATGAGTTTACCGTCGTTTGAGGTGTCGAGAGCATCGGCTACCACTGGAACTACAGCCCCTTTACCCTCTTCAAGCGCCATCGATACATCTACAGCGCGCCCCTCGTTCCAGAACAGCAGCGGAAACGCAGCCAAGAAGAGCACAAAGCCTGCTACGGACTTGCTTGCCTGCTCCTGTAGGCGCGATCCCCACGACTGGTGGGTTACTTCCGTGAACGAATCGCCATCGCCGTTTGAATCGACAAAGTCCTCACTACCTTGCTGCTCAGATGAGTCTCCTGACTCTTCGTAATATTCTTCGTCTTCATCGGCCATATGTCTCTCCCAACGCTTGGTTGAATACGCAGGCATCTATTGCGCAACAGTGATATAACAGACCATCCGCTTCTTGTGAAGATGGGCACAATATAAAGTTGGACTACGGACAAAACAAGAAAAAAGGATCGACATTATAGGTAAAACTTACCTTGCTGGTATCGAGAGGTGCTACCCATAGTGCGTGCCTTCGGTCAAACGATATGCCCAGGCAAGCCGATAGCGAGGCCATACGCCATCTAGTGACAAAAGATATTATGTGGGTTGTTTCCCTTTTTTGTTTCCCATGCCCCTCGGACTTTTTTGAGTCCCATAATGCAGTAGTTGAACTCGTTAGCTCAAACGTATATTCCGCTAATTTACACGATCGGTGTTATGATTTTAAGTAATATATAAACAAAAAGTTATAGAATAATTATGATATTCCGTGCCAATGCTCTGGCCCTCTTCTATCACTCGTTGACAATAGTGAAGATAAGGGCCGTTTGAAGAGTAGTTTTTCGGTGATTTTCTACGATCGTGGAAAGCGTGCAGAGACCAAGGTGATCCGCAAAGCCTTGCGCTTAACGCCGCACGAGTTTGCTACTGCGCTTCAGCTTTCTCTGGCAATGGTGCGAGACTGGGAACAGGGGCGCGACCCGACAGATCAGGCGGCCCGAATGCTCTTGCGTGTAATCGCTTGCGATCCCAAAGCGATCAAACGCGACTTAGAGGTATTTAAATCTGAGTTGAGGCAAAATGAGTGACGTGGAAAAATATATCTCCCAGCGCAAGAAAACCGATCCTGAGTTTGCCGCAGGGTTCGAGAATGGATATCGGCAATTCGGGATCGATGTCCGCGACATCGAAGAAGAAGAATGGCTTAAGGGCGCCGCCCCCATCGCCCGATGTCAGCTCGACACCGACGGCATCGGCGACCAGATCGCTTTTCCACGCCGTCGCCTCCAACAAGAAACACGCCTTGCCAGTGTTAGAATTACTGGTCGCCAAGGGTGCTGATATCAATGCCGGTGCGACTTTAGCACGTACCTCGCGCCGCTAATCGGATCAGCAGCGGCTACGCGCCCCTGACACTCAACCAAAATGTCGAGCGGCTCCCGTCTTCCATTGTGCTACAATCTATAAGTTTACTGCCAGAGCGGCTCCCCGTTTTCCAACTGGCTCTGCAAAAATTCTTCGTTGAGCTCGACGCCCAAACCCGGTTTTTCGGTCATCGCCACATGGCCGTCCTGAATCACCGGCTCGTCGGAGAGCACGACGTCGTTCCAGGTCGGGTCGTGGAAGCGGTGGAACTCCAGGGCGAGGAAGTTCGGCACGCTGGCGCAGACGTGCGCGTCGCCTACTGTAGATAAGGCACTAGAGTTGTTATGGGGGGCGAAGGGGATGTAGTAGGTCTCGGCAATATTGGCGATCTTGCGACACTCGGACAGGCCGCCGCATTTGGAGATGTCGGGCATAATGATGTCGACGGCCTGCTTTTCGATCATCTCGCGGAAGCCGTAGCGCAAAAAGGCGTTTTCGCCGGCGCAGATTGGCGTGCGGGTCGAGTGAGTGATATTGGCGATGGCCTGGATGTTTTCCGGCGGCACCGGCTCTTCCAGCCACATTAGGTTCAGGTCTTCTAAGGCGTGCGCGACCTTCATGCCGGCGGTAGCGTCATAGCGGCCGTGCAGGTCAATGGCCAGGTCCATGTGGTCGCCGACGGCTTCGCGGATTTCAAAGGCCTCGTCTACCATGGCTTCCAATTCGCCCGGTGTGACCGACCAGTTCCAGCGGTCGGCTTTGTGCGGGTTGTTGGCGTCGTCGAGGTCGAATTTGATCGCGGTGAATCCTTTGGACCGAGCTTCTTCTGCGCGTTCTTTGCAGTTGGTTTTGGCGCTGTCGACGTAGAGGCGAACCCGGTCGCGGAACTTGCCGCCGAGGAGTCGATAGACCGGTACGCCTTGTGCTTTGCCTGCCAAATCCCACAGCGCGATCTCGATGCCGGTCAGCGCCGAGACGCCCAGACCTGACATGCCGCCGCGGAAGATATAGCTGCGGCGAATGCCTTCGAAGATGGCGTCGACATCGCGCGGGTCCTTGCCGATGATCTGCTCGGCCATCGAGCGGGTAGAACCGCGCCAACCACCGTCGACGTGGCTGGCCTCGCCGGTGCCGTAGACGCCTTCGTCGGTGTAGATGCGCACGTAGTGGTATAGATAGCCGCGTTTGTCGTCGATTTTGACGCGGACTTCGGCGGTTTTGACTTCGCTGATTTTCATGGAATATGTAGTCCTTTCTGTTCTGTAGGGTAATTAGTCTATATACAATTGGCCGATGGCGCAGGTGGCCGCGTCGCAATACCAGAGCACGCCTTCGTGGATCGTCAGGCCGTGTACTTCGACCGGGGCTTCGACGCGGATGACTTCCCAGACGCGGCCGTCTTTGGGGTCGAGGCGACTGATGGTGCCCGCTGAGGTGTCGGCGACCCAGAGGGTGCCGTCGTCGGCCCAGGCTAGGCCGTGTACGCGCAGACCGGGGGCGCGGAAGGCGTGTACTTCCTGCCAGGTTGCGGCGTCCATTACGTGCACGAATTGCGAGGGCGGCGCGGCGACGTAGACCTTGCCGTCTTTCCATTCGAGGCCGTGCGCGCCGGTGACGCGGCCGTTTTCTTGGTCGGCGGCCCAGGCGACGATGCCATTGCCGGGCGACTCGTGTTGTGCGATGGTCTTGCCGGTGGTCGGGTCGAGCTCGGCGATGGTGAGTTGAAAGGTCGAGGAGATCCACATCGAGCCACTGCCGCAGGTAATGCCGCTGGAGTGCTCGGTGTCGGTCTGGGCCTCGAAGAGCACGGCGCCGGTTTTGTAGTCGAGTTTGTAGACTTTGAGGTCTACCTGGTCGATATACCAGAGGCCGTCGTTGGCGGCGTGCAGGCCGTTGGGTTGTGGACCGGGGCTTTTAAAACGCTCTTCGACACGGGCGACTTGCACGGTCATCTCAGGCCTGCTTTCCCATGAGAAAATCCCAATTCTGGCGGCGGATGGCGCGCTCTTTATAGTGGTCGCTCTGCGATACGCCGATGGGATTGGTGAAGTTGAGGATATTGTTGGCGTCTTCGGCTTGGGCTTTATTGTTCCAGTCGTTGGG
>DQLG01000788.1 GCA_015660315.1 Candidatus Latescibacterota bacterium | reverse complement strand
CCCACCGGAAAGGGCTGGCTGAAGGCCCCGATCTCCAGCGCGAACAACTGCTCACCGATCTCTAGGGTCAACCCCATTTCCTCGAGGTTCCCGCGCCCATACCAGGGTTCGAGAATACCGCCCCGCTCGGCCGTGGTCGGCACAACCGAGCGCTCGCGGGCCACTTCCTCGAAGGGTTTGCCCTGTTCGAGATCGCGCATCGCCTTCTCGGCCTCCGCCTCGCTCGCGGTGCGGATATGGGCCAGGCGCAGCATCTTGTTCCACTTGCTCTCAGAGAAACTTTCCCGCATACCGTCCACCGTGCGGTCGACTTCTTTGACGATGGTTCGGGTCGTATACAAATCGACCAATTTCTTGCGCCGTTCGTCCTGCAATTTGCGCGAAAATTCCATGGCCTGGTCCAGTTGTTGCTCACGCGCTTCGGCGAGTAACAACTCCATGTCGATCATCGTCTGCAAATAGAAGCGCCAGGCCTTTAGCCCCTCCTCGGGGTCGCGATAACTGGCGGTGGCCTCTGCGCGAAACTGGCGCAAAGCCTCAAGGGTGATTTCTTTTTCGTCGATTCTCGCAACGACATCGCCATCGGCCTCGGATCCGGAACCACACCCACCCCACCACATCGACAATAGCACTGCTCCCAACAGAACCATCTTACCCATCATACTCAAGATCCCTCGGCGCGGCGCTCTTTGGCCAGATAGACCTCGCGCTTAAAAGAATAGGTGATATCGACCGTCTCCACCGGCTGGTCTCGGTAGTCGAAACGCAGCACGACGCCCTTGATCCGCACGTCAAATACTTCGACATCGCTGGCCAGCGGTGCGAAAGCGATAAAACCCTGCGTCTCCTGGCCACTGAAGACCATCTCGTCAGCCGGGTAGAGGGTGCGCAGAATTACATCCCGCCGCTCGCGATAGGGCAGAAAAGTGTTGCCCGCGTAGCCGATGGCGTAGATGGAGAAATACTCGTCCAGCGCCAACCGGCTATACGACTCGTAATGCCTGCCATTGGCAACCGTGATCTCGATGCTGAGGGGGTCGAGCGATACTTTTGGATACTCGTAGTTCTTGACCTTCAGCGCAAAAACGGTGAAGCGCGTGGGATGTTCTTCCTCCCACCCCGGCTTCCACTCGCCATAGGTATAGGGGTTGGTCGGCGTAAGATAGGGATTGGGCTCGTGGAAACCCTCCGGCTTCTGCGAATGGCCGGCCAATTGCCGGTTCAGCATCTCGACCGTCAGCGGCAATAAGGTGATCTCGAGCCGGTCCTTGACGAAAGTGATGCTGTGGTCGTCGCGAACAACATACTGCTCAGCTTGCTCCACATCGGCGGCGGGCAGGATCGGGCCGGCAAAGTGGCGATAGCCCAATTCGTGCCCGCACCCCATCAAAACCAAGGGCACGCTGCACAACAAACTGCTGATCCATATTCTCATCGCGTTTGGCCTCTGTAAGAAATAAAAAGGCTGTGCTTCATTCAGTAGACAACAGCGACAGATCGGACGATGACCTCGCTGCCTTTGTCCGTCGCTACTTCCACCCGCGCCATGTAGACTCCCGGGGGCACTGATTGCCCAGCTTCGTCCCGACCGTCCCAGCGCACACTATGACGCCCCGCGCTCTGGGCACCCGGTCGTGCCTGCCATACTCGCCGTCCGTCCAGAGCATAGACTGCGACGGTTACCTCGGACGCCTGCCGCACCCTGAATAGCGTATAGCTGATGGGCAACTGGTCATTGACCCCGTCTCCCTGGGGCGTGAAGATGCCCGCCCCCGCCATCACCTCTCCCAATACACCCGTCTGCGACAGAGCGGACGCTACGACCAGCAATTGGTTCGAGCCCAACTCTTCACTGACATCACCGCCTTCGACCTTCTGCAACAAACTCTGCTCACTGCGGTTAAATACCTCACCGCCGAATTCGCCCGCCTCGCTATAGAGCACCGTTTCGAGCCCGATGCGCAGCTTGTGATCGCCCTGCGGACTCAGACGACGGGGCAAGAATAGCACAAAACCATTTTCCTCGACCACAATGCTGTCCGGCTCCACCGCGGCGAGCGGCTCGCCCATCTGCAACCAGCCAAACTCGGCCTCTGCCGGCGTCAAGACCCGCAATGCATCGAAGCCGCTGCGGTCGTCGCTGGAGAATTCCCCCCCGACTTCGTATACGTACTGTTTCATTTCGCCCGTCGTCACCTGCACTCGTCGACCTTGTGGCTGCAAATCCTCCTGCAACACGACCTCGCCCAGAATCCGATCCGCCAAAAGCGGCGCGATCTCGACCTGCAGCGAATCCAAGCGGGCGAAGTCCCAGACCTCGTCCGTATCCAACCGCACCCGCAACTGCATGTACCGCCCCCACGGCATGCGCGGATGTTGCCCCGACTCCGTCAGCGGCAGCGACCAGAAACTCCAGTTTCCCAAGTCCTCGACCACCGGACCGCGGTAGCCTACGGCTATCGTGGAGCCGCGCGATTCCAACGGGATCAGTCGATCCCATTGCCTCTTTGTCACCTCCACATTGGCGCCCAGATCGTCAAAGCCGAAATAGGCCGTCGGTGTATCGTCGCGGCCGGTCCTGATCTCCACCTGGGCGCGAACCGCGCCGTCACCCTCAGCCTCGGCCAAGGCCGCCAACTGCTCGCCCTCCTTGCGCCACTTGCTCACGGCAAAATCCATCTGACCGAAATTGACTTCGCGCCCCAGGTCGATGACCTGCGACTCCCAGGTCGCCACCGGGGCATATCCGCGCCCATAAACCTCCATCTCGGCAAAAGCCGAACGGGTGACGATTGCATCGCCAAATAGCGTGAACCCGTCTGGAATGGCGATAAGGCGGAAAAAACGCAGATTCTGCAGGGGGAAATTCACTTCGGTAACGCCATCAGCATTGCGCTCCTCGAAGGCCAGGGGAATGCCCAACGAACAACAAGGCCCTGCGCCCCGCCAAAAAAAACCGCGCTGCAACTCCTCTTCCATAACACCGGATTCGGTCTGACTGGCGGTCAAACTATAGGATCTAAGGACGTAGTTGGGTCGGAAAGGCTCGTCGCTTTCCGGGCTGACGCCTTCTGGGGTAGTGAAGACAAAGCGATCCACCGGCAACTGGGTGCCCAAATCGATCGTGTAGAAAATCTCCTCCCTGTCCCGCCGCTCGACATAAGTGGACGGGTCGCCGTCGACAAAGAGAGCGCTTTCGGTAGATTGGTATATCGAATTGTGGTTGATATCGGTCCACAGGCGCGGGTGGCCGGAGCGAAACTGCGGGTCGACGGGAAAGCGCCAAGGCTGCCAAGGCCCCAACCGAGGCAAAAGATTCTCACCCGGCTTTAGTTCAAAGGGCTGCAGCGCTCCAGCGGCGGTCGAGTCGTCAATCATCAGACTAAAATCGGTTGCTTCGTTCCAGGGAAGGCCGTTTTCGCCGCCGAGTCGCCACATATTTTCTTGCGCCGACCCATGCCCGCAGAACCCCGTCAACCCGCCGAGTACTGCATAGGCTAAAATCGCGTATTTCGCCACAATCTGCCTCCTCGCGTACAAATGCCGGGAAGATAGGAAACCGGAAGAAATAACAGCAAAAACCTGCGCCAAAACAAACCACCCGCACCTGAAGCGACAAGGGAGAGGGCATTG
>DQLG01000868.1 GCA_015660315.1 Candidatus Latescibacterota bacterium | reverse complement strand
ATATTTGTCCCGACATTTGTCCCGACATTTGTCCCGACCCTATCACGCCCCTGCCAACAACCGTAGCCGCACCACCAACAACGGCGGAATTTGGCCGAATTGCGACCAAGACATATCGCGCGCACCCGGTGTCGGCTGCGCAAAGGTTGGCTCTTCTAGCCCGTCGATCACAAAACCGGCGGCAAAGGCCTCTGCAAAAAGCACGTGCAACGGACGGTGAAAATAATTCGATGCGGCAGGTGAGTTGGTCACCAATGAACCTTTATAGTGCAATGGCTCTATATAATGGGAGATCTTCGTGGCGTGACGCAGGCCAAAACGCCCGTCGCGTTCGTCCTGTTCCACCATGCGGGTCGCGCCCGGATTCTGAAAACAAGGGTGCATCAACGAAAAAACGAATGGGCTGTTCGGCCGCAATAATTTTGCTAGGGCGCGCAGCAGCGGCGAAATACTGGGCATATCCATCAGCACATTACTGGAAATGGCAGCGGCAAAACGTCCCTTGCCCAAAGCCAGCAGTGTCTCCTCGTCCGTGGCGTCTAATACTTCGTAAGAAATATTGTCCCGATAGGTGCGCGCGTAGTCGATCAAATCGACACTGGCATCAATACCCGTCACCCGCGCGCCCTTCTTCGCAAGATAGCGACTGACGACACCATTGCCGCAACCAACATCGAGCATCTCATCATCAGACCCGACAGACAACAGGCGGTCGAACGCAGGCAGGATCAGTTCACGGTGAAAGTCGTTGCCGCGCTCACCCATCCGACTATCCCACGCCTCGGCGTTTTTATTCCATATCCTGCGCGTTTCTTCAACCAGTTCAGGCCACTCCCCCGGACTATCGTTCATCGCTCTCCCCCAGTCGCAAAGTCTACCTCGACGCGTAGGGATCCGCCGCATCGCGCAGCCCATCCCCCAAAAAGTTGAAACACAATACCGTGAAAACGATAAATACCACCGGCAAGAGCAACCACGGCTAACTGCCCACTGCCTGCAAGTTCATACAATCCTGCAGCAAGACGCCCCAACTGACCACTGGCGGCCGCAGCCCCATGCCCAGAAAGCTCAAGCTCGTCTCCCCGAGAATCATGCCCGGAACGCTCAAGGTCAACGCGACGATGATATGGCTGGTGAAGCCCGGCACAAGATGACGGAAAATCACCCGACCGTGCCCCGCTCCCCCAAGCCGCGCCGCCACCGCGGAATCTTCTTCGCGTAGAGAAAGCACCTTGCGACGCACCACCCGCGCCAATTGCGTCCAACCCAATAGGCTCAACACAATCTCTTTCCACGCCGGCGTATACGGCGCAAAGATCTCGACAAAAACAGCCAATAAATAAAGCACCAGCAGCAGGTGGAGCGATGCCACGGCTAAGCGGTGTTTGGCAAAAGCGCGGGCGATCAATTGCCATTGCGTCATTACCCCGGCTGCCGGTTGCCCCTGTACAGCATTGTCGCGCAGCTTCTCGGCCGCCGCGAGTTCCTCTTTGCTATAGGAGGGCAGGTCCGCTTGCAGATCCGGTCGCAGGAGCCAACCGCATAGCCACAAAACCGCGACAAAACCCGCTGACGCCGCGAATAACGTGGCTAGATGCCGCATGGCTTTTTGTTCAATATATCCTTCAACCAGAGTGTCCTAAATGATTGGAATCGCAACTCAAGAAAGTCGACGATGAATCGGCTACAATCACCAACAGCGCCCACCATGATAAAATAAATGCTCCGGCGCCACAAGGTTATATCTGCCAAACGTCTAAGGCGAAACGACCCTGTGCTATCCCCACTGCGTTATGCCACAAATGGGAGAATAGTACCCGGCGTATAACTCGGCTCTGACCACGGGAAAGCATTATACCGAATTTGTACGCATAGTGGAATCGGCAACAGGCGATCTCGATGCCGAAGGGCTTAACTATAAGATCGCAGGAATGCTTTGATTACAGGGAGAGAGTGACGCATTTCAGCATAAAGCCGAATCTTACGAGAAGAACGTGACTGCATTTATTGCGCATATGCGCGCCAAGTTCAAAACGCCCGAAATGCCTTTCGTCATTGCGAGAGTGCTCAATTTTTACGGGGGCGAGACCGGCCAAGCCAAAATTGTTCGCAATGCCCAGGTCAAAATAGCCGAATCAACCGCGAATGTCACATGGTTCGAGACAGACACTCTCGAACGCGAAAACCACGGCCATTACCACTCCAAGGGCCTGGTTACGATTGGCCATAGATTCGCTACTGGGTACGCAGAGATTACTGGAGGTGCTGCATACAATGAAAAATAGAAAGAGAGCATCTAGCAGCCTTATCAAAGTCAGCCGCCACTTAATTTTTTCAACGGTTAGGCGATAACCTCAGCGCGTGGTAGATATACAGCAAGAGGGATAGATACAAGACGGGAACTGAAGCTCCGACAGAACGGCATAGAGCAAATCTTCTTCGCTACGCGATCACGCCTTAGACCGCGCCGTCCGGAGCACCAGCGCGACGCGCGACTTCGATCTCGGCACTAGTGTCCCTCGGTATCGTCGGCGTAAAGGTCATATCGTCGATCATCGTGCGCGCCGGCAGCGTCGCGGCAAATAGGATGCCCGCCGCGATATCTTCCGGACGCATCATCGTCGAGCGCGCCTCGGTGTCGGGCACCAGCGGGCGGTTGTTCAAAATCGGCGTATCGACCTCAGCCGGGTAGATCGTCGTCGCCCGTATCCCCTGCTGGCGCAACTCCCCGCGCAAATTATCCATATACATCTTGGCCGCGGCTTTCGCCGGGCCGTAGGCAACACCACCGAGCAAACCACTGTGCAATGCGGCCACCGACGACACCATAATCACCGTGCCTTCACCGTGTTCGAGCATTGGCGGCAATAGCAATTTGGTCAACTGCGCGGGCCCCGCCACATTTACAGCATAGACGCTATCGAATTCCTCGCGGGAGATCCAGCGGGTGCTGCGCACCTTGGAACTGTGGCCCGCATTGTTAACCAAGACGTCGACTCGACCGTACTTGTCGAGCGCGTAGGCCGCGAGCGCCTCGACCGAAGCTTGGTCCTCCATATCAGCCGACTTGGCGCTAATCTTCCCACCAGCGGCGGTAATTTCAGCGACCACCTCGTCCAACGGGGCCTGCCGCCGCCCAGCGATCAGCAACTCAGCGCCCTCTTCGGCGAACATCTGCGCAGTGCAGCGCCCAATGCCAGACCCGGCACCCGTAATAAGTGCCACCTTGCCGTCTAATTTACCCATCTACAGTTTCTCCTCGAATAAACGACGGGTCCGTTCTCCGTCGCTTTCTGCGCTAAGAGTGCGATAGAAACCTAATACCCCGCTGCTTGCACCCGTACGGGCATAAACGGCGAGGTCGTTCATTTTATTGCCTTGCGAAAAAAAGCCCTGCAATCTTATGCCCCGCCCTCGCCCTCGTCGAGGCGGTCCTGCAACTTTCGGCAACGCTGCTCCAGCTTATCGACGCGATCCGTCAACGCGCCGTCCATCGGATCGCCCTTGTTGAGCTTGCGGATCCAGCGTTCGATGCGCGGCACATCCTGTTCGGCCCCCATCGCCTTAAGCGACTCAAGCGCCGGAATCGCCCGCCGATCGCCTAGCGATGATAGTATCATACCCGCCTGCATGCGCACCCAGCCCTGGCTATCGCGCGTCGCATCGATTAATCCCTCAACGGCCTCTGAGCGCTCTTCCCGTCGCGCGCGCTGCGCCGCCAGACCATATCCCTCGACGGCGGCCGGACGCGAATCCTCCGACTGTGCGCCATCTCGTGTATATTGATCGAGTCGACGTACTGCCGCCATTCGCTCGCGAGGGACTCGTCCTGCACGAAGACCTCATCCCAGGTAACCAACGAGATATTCTCCATCGCCCCGCCGACGCCGGGCAACGCGATCTGGAAGTATTTGCTAAAGGGAAATGGCACACCAAGGCGACCGACCAGCCACCGCATCATCTCGCCGGTGCGCCCGAAGGTAGCGGCGAGCCATTCCTCTGGAATGCGCTCCGCCGCGTAGTATTCAATCGGAATACCGTCGACCGCTTCGTCGACAAAGCGCGTAAAACGCCCCACAGCGAGACAGTACAGATAACTTGGACAACGAAAATCGAGCTTCCAGCGCGTCGTCTTCGTGCCATCGCCGTGCTCAGTCTCCCCGTCCTGCATGCCATTGGCGAGCACGGTCAAATCCGCGGCGGCTCGGATCGCAAAATCGAAGGTCGTGCGAACTGCCGGGTAGTCGACGCACGGCAGCCAATAGCGCGCGCGTTCAGTCTCGTGGTCGCTACAAGCGAATACCGGCCGATCCGGGTAGGCCTCATCCGGATGCGAGAAGTGCATACCGGACACCGGCGCCTCGACCGCGTAGTCGACGACGACCTCGCGTGTTTCGCCCTCCGCAAAAGGCTCATCCCACGTGATCGTCAGTTCGCGCCCATCGTCGCGCGAAGCGAGCGGTCCGGAGACTTCCGCCGATGCAAATCCAACGGCGTTGAATACTAGCGTCCGGGCACCAGCACGATTCGCGCGAACGCTCGTCGTCGCGCGCCCCGCGATCCGTTGGCTGGCGATGTCGATATCGAGGGCCAGCGCGATATGAATCGGCTCGAGGGCCAAGTCCGGCGCGTAGCTCGGCTTTGCCCCGGGCAGTGTGAATTCGTTTGTCATTGCTCTTTTCCTTTTTTGCCTACCCCGTCGTTACCCACACAATCTATCTCGGAATCACCGGCAAGAGCAATCGCGACGGCCGTTGCTCATCGTGAAAAACGATTTGCTGTGCCGGATGTAATTCCGCATCCGACCAGTAGGGCTTGCCGGTGTTGTGGTTGCGGTCGAAATTGGGGAAATCTGAGCTGGAAACATATAGCCGGAGACGCTGGCCGGGCTTGAACAGAATACCGGTGGGATTCAAGCGAATGACATATTCCAGCGGCACATTAGGCTGGATTGCTTTGGGCTTTGCAAAGCCTTCGCGATACTGCGCTCGCATAATACCGTAAGTAAGATTTACAGCCATACCGTCTTCCAACACTACGGCCAGTTTAGCCGTCCAGTCGGTATCCGCCGCATCGGTCTGGGCCCACAGTGTTAGACTTACTGGACCGGTGACTTCAAACTCCTGTTCGAACGGCGGCGTCTGATAAAACAAGATATCCTGCCGCCAATCGTGCGGCGCCTGATCTACCGGCGCCGCCTGCGAGTCGGCGCTCATCAGGCTCATTACCGGATCGCGCGGGTCATAGCTGTAGCGATCCTGCTCTTCATCATCAGGTGGCGCAACCGACAGCGAGCCATTGCCGGCAACCGTATTGGCCGAACCGCCGCTGTGCAGATAAAACGCGGTGTACTCTGTGCGGGCCAGCGGCCATTCCTTTTCGCCGCGCCAGCGATTTTCACCCAACACGTAAAGCTGCACTGGATCTTCTTTTTGTAGACCATTGGCTTTGCCTTTGATCTGAAAATCGTACCAACGAGAGATCATATCGGCGTAGGTCCGGTCGGCGTCGGGACCATAGTCTACCGGACCAATCTTGCGAGTAAATTGAGTGGAATCATGGCCCCACGGACCAATTATCAGGCGATGCTGACCGCGCAGTTGCTCTGGGCCGTTCTGCACGATCCCGACAAAATTATCGATCGTGCCGATCAGGCGATCCCACCAGCCGGTGATCTGCATGATCGGCGTGCTCACCTTGGCGTGAAATGGACCGAAATCCGATACCTCGCGATGTTGTTCGCGGTAATAGGCCTGTAGCTGATTGTCGAGCGTGGAAAAAACCTCGGCCGGTATGTCGGCCAATGGCAGCCACCACAGGTATTTGCTGCGCTCGACCGCGTTCCAACGGTCCTGTGCTGCCTCAGATGTGTGCGGACCGGTCAGGTTCGCCTCCCGTCGACGCGCATCGGCCGCCATCTTATACGTCCATTCGAGGCGGCGACCGGTCTCAAAAATGCCACAGGTCAGATCGAGCGCGTCCTTGAAAATGCCCGAACACAGCGCCGCCTTCAGGCTCGGCGCTTGAGAGGCGATCAACATCCACGCCAGCCATGAGGCGTTCGAATGCCCCCAGGTGCCCACCTGCCCATCGCTCCACCTTAGGCCCGCAGCCCATTCACATGAATCGTAGCCGTCTGCCATATCAAAGGTCTCGTCGCGGTGGCGCCACATCCAACGGTACTCTCCATCCGAAGCATAGCGACCTCGCTGATCCTGGACGATGGCCGTATACCCGCGTGAGGCCAGGGACATGGCCAGTTCCACATAGCGGGGCGTCAGTTTCTGATACGGGGTACGGCACAACAGGGCCGGGTATTTTTCATTGTCGACCGGATGATAGACATCGGCGCGCAAAATAGTACCGTCGCGCATGACCGCTTCGCAGTCCGATTCGACGCAAACTTCGTAGGAAGAGGTCATGAAAAATCCTCATTAGATAAAGGGCTGAATATCATGCAGGGTCCGTTGCCAACCTCACCACTGGCCGGTCTGCCCGCCTTGCAAGATCCGCTCAATCTCCGGCTCCAGCTCGTCTAGCCCCACCTCCCTGGCCAGTTCCGCCAGCCCCTGCAATTTCCACTCATTTGCCAGCAACTGTCAAATACGCTGCCGCTCTTCAATGGGCACTGGCACTGAATCGACGCCATATATCGTCACGCCGCGCAAAATAAAGGGCAACACCGTTGTATGTAGATCAATCGATGCCGCCAAACTGCAAATGGCGACGGCGGCATCTCGCTGCGGCCGTCGAGCGCGTTTCTATCTTACGCGCAAATTTCTTCGGCTCTGTTTCGCTGACCACTAGGGCCCGAAATGCCTGCTGGTCCGCCGGATTGTTCTGCTCTGCCGCCGGCCCTAAACCCAGCCCCGCCATCGCCTCTGCCATTTCCGTCAAAATAACCGGATCGTCGATCGCTTTGTCCAACAGTGGTTTGTATTCAACGAGGCGTTTGATCTCAATGCCGCAAGAGGCCGACATGATCATTTTGGGTTTTGCATCGTCAATACGCGTGGCTAATTCATTGGCGGCAAACCCGCCAAACACCACCGAATGGACAGCACCAATGCGGGCGCAGGCGAGCATCGCCATAACCGCCTCGGGCACCATCGGCATGTAGATGATAACCCGATCCCCTTTTTCCACTCCATTTTGCGTCAGCACTCCAGCCAGGCTCGCCACCTCGTCCCGCAACTCGCGATAACTGAACTCTTTGACGGTATCCGTTACGGGGCTGTCGTAAATCAAGGCCGCCTGTTCGGCGCGGCCACTTTCGACATGGTAGTCAAGGGCATTATAACAGCTATTGAGTTGGCCACCGGCAAACCATTGATAAAAAGGCGCGCGTGTATCGTCGAGGACTTTTGCCCATGGCTCATACCACTGGACATCTGCAGCCGCCTGAGCCCAAAAGGCCTGGGGATCAGCTTGCCAGGATTGATAAATGCTTTGATAGGAACTAGCCATAGGGATTACTCCTTGACTAAGCTGTGTTGATTATTTGACTGGGCGGCGCAATTACCGGTACGGGACCGT
>DQLG01000650.1 GCA_015660315.1 Candidatus Latescibacterota bacterium | reverse complement strand
GTCGTCCTCGACCTCGATCCATAATCTACTCGACCCCCAGGAAGGCACGTGCCGACATAGCTGTTGACTCTTTCGGGGACAATGCGTCCGGATCGACGACTTCGGCTGTTGCCGGCGGCATAAAAAATGGCTCACTGAGCAGTGGGTCGTCCGTCTCCTGCTGCCAGCGTTGCAAACGACCACGCATATCGGCCAATGTTGCACCATGCACAGACTCGGCCGCCAGGTTCCGCGTTTCAAACGGATCGCCCACTAGATCATAGAGCCGTTCTTCAGCCTCTTCAGACGCGCGCCACCCCTCTGCGAGCAGATGGTCCTTGCTCAAGCTGTCGTCGCAGTTGGGCAACATCGGCTGAGACCGCGCGTGAAAACGGCGGATATATTTCCAGCCTGCGGTGCGCACTGCACGCTGCGGCTCATAACACACGTGATAATTGACCTCGGCAAAAACCTCCGTACGCACCGCAGCCTGCTCGCCACCGACAAGCGGACACAATGAAATTCCCTGCAACCAAGCCGGTTTTTGCAACCCGGCTATTTCACAAATCGTCGGAAAAAGATCTATATGGCTAACCAAGCCGTCGACCACCTGTCCACCGGTGAAACCGCCCGGGCCGCGCACGATCAACATCACGCCCATCCCATGATCGGTCAGATTGCATTTCATGCGCGGAAAAGCGATGCCGTGGTCGGTGGTACAGATTACTAAAGTATTCTCCCGCAAACCATGCTCGTCCAACGCGGCAAACACGTGCCCCATCTGCCGATCTAAGGTGCGCGCCGCATCGATATACAACGCCATATCCTCGCGCGTTGCCGCCGTATCGGCAAGCGGCGCAGGCGGCCGTACATAGCCCGGATCGGTCGGCAGTTCACCTTCCGGCGGGCCATCGAAACCCCGCCCCTTGCGGTGCGTGGCATTAAAACCGACATCAAGAAAAAAAGGCCGTTCATGTGCTTGTGCAAGAAAGCTCGCCGCGCGCGCTTCGGCGTGCTCGCCGTCTGCCAAAATACGTTCATAACCGCCTTCCAACGGATCCTTGACCACGTGCTGAAAACCCGCGCGCACCGACTGATATCCGGCCTGCCTGAGCACTCTGGGCAATAAACGCTCGGGATGTGGCAAGCTCCAACCGCGATTGACCAACCCCCCCATGCCACAGCTATGTGCCCATTGGCCGGTCAATAGACTAGCCCGGCTAGGTGAGCAAGTCGGGTTAGCGCAAAAAGCCTGGCGAAAAAGCACGCCATTTTCGGCCAGTTGTTGCATATTCGGCGTCGGTATCGCGTGTCCATAGGGAGCGATATAACGACCCGTATCGTGCGAATGGATATAGACGATATTGGGTTTTTCCATGATATCCTTTCATTGGCTGGTCCATAAACTAAAGACCTAAACGCCCAAGACCCCCATTTCCACTGAACCTTTGCCCGCCTGGTGTGTATACCTAGCTAAAGACCCATCCATCAGAAAGGACACCATGCGACACTTGACCCTCTTAACTCTGTGCTTCATCCCACGACTCGCCCACACCGAGCACCCCCAACACGCGCCCTTCATGCACCACACACGGCGAACAGCCGCAAGCATGGTATATCGAACAAGTCGATCTATCGCAGACCGAAACGGGGGAAATCTAGTAAATGCCGCTGCCTGGCGCAATTATTACATGGCGACCGAGTATGGCCAACGAAACACGAAAATCAGTGCTACAGACCGCCAAAGTATACCCGACGCTATGCTCGAATCGATGGAACCGCATATCGCCGACAGCTACGAATATGCCTATCTACAACAACGCAGCATCGGCTGGGACGAGCTCGAACGCAAACTCGAATCCAGCGAAAAAGCCTATGCCCGCTGCGAGTCCTGCGGCGAAATCATCGAGAACTTGGCCTATATCTATGAAATATCGAACCAAGGTGAGCGCGCCGCCGGCTTATGGGCTAAATTATACCAGACCCAACGCATTGCCCCCGGCCTTTTCGACTACACTTACAATATGCTACAATCGACTCCAAAGCGCGTATCAACGACCGCCTCTATCTCGCAGGCCTGGCTTCGCGTTATGCACCCGAGGGCATCGACAATATGGCCCGCGTTGTAGAACAATCTCGAACACCGCTGCCGCATCGACTCTCTGCAACGCGATTGGCATGGCTTTTTCCTTACTGCAACCGGCCCGGTAGTCAATCGCCTCAATACCAATTATACTTTCCCCTTCATCCTGCTCTCCGAGCACTATCTGCACAACCGGGGGAGAAAACCCGGGCCGCCCGCTGGCGGGAACACGCCATGAACATCGCCCGTCCTTATCCCTATCTGATGAAAGAGCTGCAAAATCGCGCAATTAATGACTGATAAATCGCACAAGTTACACCACGGAATCGGCCTGGGTATTTTCCTGCTAACACTGGGCGTCTACGTCAAAACGATGGCGCCAACGGTCTCCTTCTGGGACTGCGGCGAGTTCATCGCCACCGCCTACACCATGAGCGTACCGCACCCGCCCGGCGCACCGCTCTACGTGCTCATCGGTCGAGTCTTCACGCTTTTCCCCTTTGGCGAAGTCGCCGCCCGCATCAATTTCATGTCGGCGCTCTCTTCCGCTCTCGCCATATGGTGCGTCTACTTGACCACCGCCGCGCTCGGCCGCAGAGCCCTCGGCGGCCAGTCGCTCAAGGCCTTTGGTGATAATCGCGATATCGGCGTAATCGCCGGAGCCGCCGTCGCCGCGCTGACCCTGGCCTTTTCTTATACCCAGTGGTACAACGCCTCTGAGGCCGAGGTCTACGGCTACTCAATCCTGTTTACCTGTCTCGGGTTGTGGCTGATCGTCTATTGGGATGGCACCGGCCACGGTCAAGAAAACGACCGCTGGCTCTTTGCCATCGCCTATCTCTTCGGTCTGGGCGGCGGCTTGCATATGTTGTGCCTGTTGACCATCCCCTCCCTATTGATCCTCGCCTGGTTTTCCGATAGCCGCCTGCAACGACTCATCGTGCAACTGATCAGCCTCGGCGTCATCGGCTTCGTCGCGATTCTCCTCTTCGGGCCGGGTACGCCATCCAATGCGGTAATCGTCCTGGGCTTGCTGGGCTTGCTCTACTATCTCTACGGTCAGGACCGGCGGCTCTTCTACCTGCTATTGGGCGTAGTCGGGTTGTTTGCCTTGGGTTACTCGACCTACGCGGCGCTGTATATCCGCTCGGGGCTCAACCCCGTCATTGACGAAAACGACCCGGAGACTTTCAAGGCCTTTATGGCCTTTCTCAACCGCGAGCAATACGGCACCGACAGTATGCTCACCACCATGCTCAACGCCCGTGCCGACCGCGCTTTCCAGTTTTGGGACGTGCAGATGAAGTATTTCTTCCAGCAGTTTCCCTTCCCGCTGCTGGAGCGCACCGTCACCTTCCGCAAGACCACCGGGGACATCCCCCACCCGATCTTTATCTCGCTGATACCCTATAGCTTGGGCCTGTGGGGCTTATTCTGGCACGCGCAGCGCGACTGGCGCCGTTTCGCGGCGATTTTTGCGATGTTTCTGATTATGGGATTCGGTTTGTCGATGTATTTGAACATGCCGGATCCGCAGCCGAGGGAGCGCCACTATGTCTTCGGCGGGATGTATCTGGCTTTCGCCCTGTGGATCGG
>DQLG01000712.1 GCA_015660315.1 Candidatus Latescibacterota bacterium | reverse complement strand
TATCGCCGGCGAAACCAAACCCGCCGCACCGCCTCCGGGCAAACCGCTGATCTGCACCGCACCAGGCACTCGTAGCGCTAAACTCGCATCGGCCGGCGGGTTCGTCGCCTGGGCGTCGATGATCAGATAGACCGCGTATTCGCCGTCAACAATCGGCGAAGCGACCCCTGTCAAATCGTTGATCAAGAACGCCGACCTCACCGAGTGCTCGCTGATCAAGTCTTCGCTCAGCGCCGTGCCCTGGGCCAAGCTGCCATCGGTCGAATTCGCCACCCAATCGGCAATCGAATCACCGACCACCGCAGCATAAGTGCTCCGCACGCCCAAACTATCCGCCGCGGCCACCGTCGTCAGCAGCACCCACACGCCGGCACTGTCGTCGACATCCTCTGCTTGCCACGCGACGCGAAAAGACTGCCGCCCTTCGGCGGCCACCGTCTTCAGCGGCGCCAGCGGGCGCAGATGCGGGTCATGGGCAAAGTTCAGCTGGCGGGCCTGTCCCACCTCGTCGTCCCAGCGCACCACCCGGTTGGTCGAATCCGTCTCGACTAGGGCGTATAGATAATAGGGTACGGCCTGCTTAGGTGTCTGTTGGTCGTCAGGATTTTTATACGTCCACAAATCCCAGATATACTGGTTGTCTCCACGACCGTCCGGTTGCTCCTGCAAGCCCGAGACAATCAGGTGCGTGTCTTGAGTCGAATCGGCTGCAGCAGCCACCAGCGCCGTTTTTCCGCCCGGTACGCCGATGAAGTCGCTAGCGCTATAATAGAGGGCAATGCTCGCGCTGTCGCCTAAAGCCCTGTCGCCATCTTTGCCGCTATCGCTATTCCAAGTAATCGCGTAGTAGCGGTCCGGATCCGTCCCGCCGGTATTGAGATTCTGGTCGCGGCGGCTGTCAAATGCCAAAAAGGGCGAATGTCGAACGTTATACGTATGAGAACTTCGTTTTATACCGAGATCTGTGCCGTCAGTAATCACCGCGTAGATATAGTAGTCTCCGCGCGCAACGAAGTTCGTATCATTGACGGCGACTTGCCAATTCAATGCGCTATCCTTGCCCTCCTGCAACGACGTGATGCTGTCGACAAAAGTAGCGTTGGTCAACCCCGAGAGCACTCGATCCGGTACTGTTCCGGTGGTGGTGACGAAGGTCGTATCGAGCGTATCGGCCGTTGCATAAAATAGCCGCACCGAGGCGCTGTCATCGTAGTCGACGACATTAAAAGCAAGGACGACACTGCTCTTGGCGCTGTCGACGAGCGAGGCCTGGCCCTTATCGAAATCGAGCAAAAAACCCGAGTCGAGGAAATCCGCATCATTACTTTTAAAATCTCCGACCGACAATACCACCGGTTTGTGCTGGACAAGAATTCCGCGACTGCGCATCAACGGGAAATTCCCCGTCAGATTAGACGTCATATAGAGGTAATACGTCGTATCCAACAGCGATGAAACATCAAAGGCCAGCGAAATCAGGCTCTTTTCATCTGCCTGCGCCGCCTGCAATGTCGTCCGGTCTAAAGCTAGCACGGCGACAGAAGTATCGACTTGGGCCAGCGTGTCACGCAGCGAAAACCAAAAGGCGTATTGCACGTCGTTGCTGTTGCTGCCGTCGGCAAAGGGCACGCCCGCCGCGGTGAGCGCATTGCTCAACAGATTGCCGCGCAAATCGCTTACCAGATCCGGCAAGGCCAGCGCGAAGACCTCCGCGGCCAAGTCGGGATAGGCGTCGCCCTGGGCGTTAGTGGTTGTATCAGCCGCGCTTTCGATAAAGAGCTGGGAAAAAGTCGTCAAGCTCAAGTTATGCGACTCAACCAAGCTCAATACCAGACTGCCGGCCGGAATCGCCAATTCGTTGGTATTGGAGAAGGAGATCTGCCCATAGACAGTACTGGACAGCGCCGAGTTGGTTGGCGTTATAATCGGGTAGTGCACGTGCAGTTTACCCGAGACCCCACCGGTCAGGCTCTGCAAGACGATCTGACTCTGACTGGTACCATTTGCTGAATTATAGCCGCTACCAGTCGATGACGAATCGTCTAAAGCCACCTCATCAGCCCAATCGCCGTCCCCGTCGGTATCGGCTACCGTTATGCCGACCGGCAAATTAATAGTAATGGTGTTTCCGGCCGAGGGATTGCGGGTCAGGCTAATTACTAGATGCTGCCAATATGGATTGGCGGCGGTCGCCCCTTTGGGCACGCTGCTCAACTCGGGCGGCGATAAGGCCACCGATTGCGCCGAGCCCTGGTGCGGCACCAATAAGGCGCAGAGCAATAAAATGTAAGAATAGATTCTCATGTTTTATTCACAGTACCCGATATATAAAAAAGGACTACTCATTTACTTATATCGCTCAACGCACATTTTCCTTTAATTAATACTAATTGATACAGAGTCTATTCGCGTTGGCTAAAGTGCTTATATCACCATGTTTAACAATAACTTGTGCAACATGAAAATAATTTTTTTAGCGTTAGTGCTCAGCCTAGCCGGAACGGCTCTACTGCACGGTCAGACCATTTCTACCACCGCCGGCAATGGCACGCAAGGCTCCTCAGGCGATAACGGCAGCCCGACGAGCGCCAATCTAAACTTGCCGACGGGCGTCACCGGTGATACCAGCGGTACAATCTATATCGCCGATACCGGCAACAACCGCATCCGCCGCATCAATAGCTCTCGCGACTCGATTACCACCTACGCCGGCACCGGCACCGCCGGATTTTCCGGTGATGGCACCGCGGCTACTACAGCCAAACTCGACGCGCCCGCCGGGGTCTTCGTCGACAGCGTCGGGACGGTTTACATCGCCGATACCGGCAACCAGCGCATCCGCCAGATCAGCACCGCCGGCGTCATTACCACTATCGCCGGCACCGGCACCGCCGGATTTTCCGGTGATGGCGCCGCGGCTACCACAGCCAAACTCAACGGGCCAACCGCAGTCTACGCGCGCGGCGGCAATATTTATATTGCCGATACCGGCAATAACCGCATCCGCCGCATCAATTCGTCCGGAAATATCGCCACCATCGCCGGTAAAGACACCACCTCCGGCCTTTTTATAGACGATACCACCGCGGTCGCCGCGACGCTTAACGCCCCTTCCGGGGTCTTTGTCGATACCGCTGGCAATGTCTATATAGCCGACACCAATCACCACCGCATTCGTAAAATCGCTGCAAGCGACAGCACCATCAGCACCATCGCCGGCACCGGCAGCCCCGGTTTCACAGGAGACGGCGACCTGCCAACAAACGCGCGCCTGTCCTTTCCCTCGGCCGTCGCCGTCGACTCACTCGGAACGCTCTATATTGCCGACCGGTTCAATCACCGAATCCGCCGCATAAACCCCGCCGGCAATATCACCACCATCGCTGGCATCGACAGCTTTGGCTTTGGCGGTGATGGCGCCGCCGGCAATATCGCCAAACTCGCTAGCCCCGGCGGGCTTTTCCTCGCCCGCGCCGACACCCTCTATATCGCCGATGCGAGTAACCACCGCATCCGTCGTCTGGCCCCCGACGACACCCGCGGGCTCACTCTGATCGATTCGGTCGGCCCAGGCCACGAGGCCCGCCTGCTCAGCGTCAGCCTGACAGGCGATGCTAAGACAACCGTCAACAGCCTGAGCTTCACCCTATCCGATCTTTCCTCGACTTCGGGGCTGAGCATTTCCGACTTAGTAGAATTCCGCCTGTGGGAGAGTTCCGACGACTCGCTTTCTTCCAACGACACCCAGATCGGCTCGCTCGACGCGTCCTTGGTCTCGTTGGGCAGCCAAGCGACGATCCTGGCCAGTAGCTATCCCAAGCCCAGTTATGGCAGCAAACGCTATTATATCCTCTCTGTCCGTATCGCCCTCAGCGCGCCCCAGGGCCATGTCCTTCGCGTCGGCGTCGCAACAGGTGCCTTATCGACGACCAGCGGCAACCGCGGCAATCGCATAATCGCCAGCGATTCGTCCGCCTTGAGAATCGACGCCTTGGCCACCAAACTGGTCTTCACCCGTCACCCCTCCGGCACTTTCAGCGGCACTGCGTTGAAAGTGCAGCCCATCGTCTCGGCAATCAACGAGAGCGGCCTAGTCGACTTCGACTTCGTTGATACCGTCACAGTCAGCACCAGTGGCAGCGGTACTCTACTGCACAATCGCGCTGTTGCCGTCAATGGAATCGCGACCTTTACCAACCTCACCTACAGCACTTCCATCGACGACGAGAAGATCCTACTCTTCGCCAACGACGAAATCAGTGGCATCGGCGGCAATCTCGACAGCCTGATTTCGGATACGCTGACGATTAACGTGGTCAACGACCGGCCTGTCGTCGACTTTCCTGCCTTAGTGCTCAAAGAAGACGATCTGATCGGCTTCCGCACACCTTTCGCCTCCATCGTCACCGACCCTGACGACACGACCTTCACCTTCTCCTTTTCCAGCAGCCATATCAACGCCAGCGTCTCAACCACCAACGACAGCATCATCGTCGTTCCCGAAGCCGATTGGTTCGGCATCGACACCCTGACGGTGACCGCCAGCGACCCCTTCGGGCTCACCCATAGCGACCAGGGCATTATTGAAATTCAAGCGGTCAACGACCCGCCCGAGCTGCTGCTGGCTGATTCGCTGGTCTTTGCCGAAGGCGACACCCTAACGCTCAACTTGCAGGAACAAGTCAACGATGTCGACAATGCCTTCGCCGACCTAACTTGGGTCATCACTCCTTCGGACGACCTTTCAACTGCTCTCAACGGCAACACCAGCCAATTGCAACTTTGGGCAGCCCCCGATACTTCCGGGTCATTCACCATCCAGTTTCAAGTCCAGGACCCGGATGCACTTTTTGCCCGCGACACACTACAAGTAACCATCAACCCGGTCAACGACCCACCGGTATTATCCCTACTCGACGCGATAATTTTACAAGGCGAGACCTTGTCCGTCGATCTGTCCGCCGCCACCAGTGATACCGACCATTCGAGCACCGAACTATCCTGGACGGCCCAGGCCGACTCGTTCGTCACCATACAAATCACCGGCGGCACGGCCCTGCTGACACCCCGTGCGGCCTTTTCCGGCGCCCGCAACCTCACCTTCACCGCCACCGACCCGATCGGCGGACAGAGTACCGACTCCTTCCGCCTCACTGTGCTGCGCATCAACCAATCGCCGGTGCTCAGCGCCCTGCCCGACACGACGTTAGCCCCAGGCGACACGCTCGCCATTGATCTCGACCTCTTCGTCACCGATCCCGACGATTCGACCAGCACCCTAATCTGGAACACGACCGGAGGATCGCGTATCTCTCCAAGCCTGCTCGGCAGCGTCCTGACCTTGGCTGTGCCGCTCGGTAGCGATTCGTATAGCGAAAAAATCGCCATTCATGTCTTCGACCTATTCGGCGCCGCCGCGCACGACACCTTCGCCGTCGCCGTCGCGGCCCTGCTGCCGCCGATTGCCGGAGTGCCCGATATTGAATTTGAGGCCGGTAAGATCTTCGAGTTCACACTCGCGCCCTATCTCAACGGCGAAACCACTGCCCTGAGCGCCATCGCCGACTCAACGCTGCAGGTTGTCATCCACCCCGCCGAGCAGCGAGTAACCGTCAGCACGAT
>DQLG01000077.1 GCA_015660315.1 Candidatus Latescibacterota bacterium | reverse complement strand
TGGTTTGCGCGGGTCTTCGACTATGTGGAGGAGCACTTTTCGCTGCAGCAGTACGGGTATCCGCTGTATTTGTACAGCGGGGACCGCAAGGTGAGTTATGTTGAGCATGTGGGGCGCAAGGAGCACTATCATCATCCGCGGTGTGTGATGCGGAATTTGTTGGCGTTGGAACGAATGATCGAGCGGGAGGGTGCGGTTTCGGATTTTTGGGGGCAAGGTGGTAATGGCTAGTTAGCGGCTGGTTGTGGGGCGCGTCTGGCGGATGAAATGGTACGCCCAGGGCCGTCGCCGCTTGCGGCGACGGCGCGCCCACTCTCCCAACCCAACCCAGGCCCTCTTCGTCGCCCCGCCCCGCCCCGAATTTCACTCTTCGTCGCGTTCCGCAACCAGCTAGGTGGAAGCACCGCACTTACCGAATCACCTAGTAAAAACCTCTGGTCCCCCTGTACCGCGTCCCCGAATGACACAGTATAAGCTTCCGATTTCCCCTGTACCGTGTCCCTGAATGATCCAATAGGACACCCCGAATTCCTCCTATTTCGCGCGCTCCAGCCGATCCTGTTAGAAGTCTATTCTAAGATTTAGATCTATATGATATGAATGGAGAGTTTGGGATGGAAAGGGAGTACCTTTGCTGTTATTCTTGATAAGGTAACGGGATTTATTTTTCTAAGAATGTTCTAACGTCATTTGTTGCACGTGTCATCCACCCTAGGTGGAGAGCACCCACTAGCAGAAACGTTAAGAACTTTTCTAAAGCATTAACTGCGAGTGAGAGATGAAAAATAAAGAATGTAGATGGCTAGGCGTTGTGTTGTTGCTCGTGCTGATCGGCTGTGGTGACGACAAGGCGCCGCAGACGGAATTTGGCAGCGTAAAGTCTGTGCGGGCGTATCGAGAGGAGGTGGAAGATATTATCGTCGAGGCCAATGCGATCGAACAGGAGTTTCGGGAAACGGCGGTGGGATCGACCGGGCAGGCGACGGGGAATAACCTATCCGATACCGCGATGCGATTGCGGCCGAGGTTGGTGGCGGCCATCGAGGAGTTGGATCGGGTCAAGGTGCCGAAAAAACTTGTGGAGACACACGCCGATGTACGTGCGGCGCTGATGTTGCGGCTGGTGGCCTTTGACCTGATGATCGAGGGCTGGAGCGTTGAACAACAGCAGACTTTCGACGAGGCACAGCCGCTTTATGTTGATGCGACAAAGAAATTGAACGAGGCCATTGGAATCTTGAACCGGTCAAATGAAGTATTATTTGAAGTGGATATCGCGCTGGCTGAGGCGGAGAGCCGGACATTGGTGGGATAGGCCGGGCAAGGGGATAATTATCGCATTAGTCGAGCGCGTGTTTATACTCTCGGCTAATGTGGTTTCGTGTTAAGCCGGCCGTCGGCGCCAGACATAAGATTCGATAGCGCACCGCACGGCCATATGCTCGTCGGTCAGGTCTTGTGCTTTGCGTTCGTCGGTGAATTTGTGCCAACGGCGCAGATCGCAAACACCATGTGTTGGCGGATCCGGGTCGCATGCAAGTTAGTGTCGCGGCGCGTTGCTGCGGTCTGCTCGCGACGTTATGACGCTTTAGGCGAAAGCGCTTAAAGTTCCTCGTAGCGCGGCACCCGGTCGAGGAAGCGGTATTCCTCTTTGTCACGGTCGATGGCGTAGCAGTAGTGGTCCAGGCCATTGGAGACCAGCAGGTAACGGGCCTGGACCACGCGGTTGTAGACGGCGATCTGGTCGAAGGTGTCCTGGCTGATCCGCACCGAGGGCTCCTTGCATTCGGCCATTAGCACGGCCTGGCCATGGCGATCGTGCACGATAACATCGGCGCGGAAGGGTTTGCCGTGCAGGTCGATGCCCTTTTCTATCGACGTCAGCCCGCGCGGATAACCCAAGTCGACGATCAGATACTGCACCAGATTCTGCCGCACCCATTCCTCGGGTGTCAGCCGCACGTATTTGCGGCGCAGCGGATCTAGTATGTCGCGCTTGCCCTCGACCTCGCGAATATCGAAGGTGTAGGTGGAGGGGAAGTTGAGGTGTTGCACTAGGTTTCCTCATAGCGTTGCCCTCGCTTATTTGAGCAAGAGCATCTTATGCACTTCAACGGCTTCCTGCGACTGGAGCCGCACCAGATAGACGCCGGTGGCGACCGGATAACCTCCGGTGTTTGTCCCGTCCCATTCGAGCCGGTAAAAACCCGGACCTTCGTTGCGGTCGACGAGCGTCTTCACCTTTTGGCCTTGCAAGTCATAGATTTCGAGCTGCACCTTGCCTGCCTTGTCCAGACGATAGCCGATGGTAGTGGAACTATTAAAAGGGTTAGGATAGTTCGGGTCCAGGGCAAAGCCCCGCGGTGTGCTGTCTTGTGCTTGCTCATGTACCGCCGTTGGAGCGGTGGGCGGGCGGGCGGCGACCAAGCGAATGTCGTCCAGATAGAAGGTTCCGCGCAGGCTGCCGACCAGGCGCAGCGATTCGATCGGTTTGTCGAGGGCCAACAGGTTTAAGTCGATTTCGATTTCCTGCCACTGTTTTTCTTCCAGGTCGATCTGGTCAATAAGTTGCACTGCCCGAGCGTCGCGGTTGGCGACCAGCGAGAAGGAGGGGCGAAAGCCGCCGACAGCGTCGCCGGGGTGCAGGGCCAAATGCAGCGCGGTATAGCCTTCACCGGCGATGGGTGCGGGCGGCAGAAATTCGATGGTAAAGCCCCTCGCCGCTATGCGTAGCGCCCGCTGGCCGGAAAAGACGGTATCCGTTTGTGTCGGGTCGAGTTCGGCGCCAAAGAGTACGCCTTGTTTCCAAAGCATTTCATCGGCGAAGAGGGCCTGGTCTGCCTTGGGCAATACGACGAGAGAATGGATTATTTTTGTCGACTCTTCGCCTTGCTCAAGGTGTATAATGAGATCTTTGCGGCCGTTGAGAGGGCCAGCGGAAAGCTCGGTCCGCAACCGGAAGGTCGTATCGTCGATTCTTTGCAATGCTAATTCTTCAGGGCCGCTGACCGCACTCAGATCAGCGGTCAGTTGCGCTTCACCGGGCCCTTCGAGCGGTCGCCGTAGACGGATGACTGAATCGAGGCGCAGCGGCGCGTCGGCGAGCAATGTATCGGGTGGTGGGTTCTCCCACGCTCCTTGCAGCGGGCTGGCCTCGATGCGGAAGACGGCTTGCGTGAAACGGTCGCTCGTCAGATAGAGGAAGCCGCGGTCGTCGGTGGTCAGCCCGACGGGTGTACCCCAGAAAGAATTGTCCTGGGGGTCGGGACGAAAACCGGTGATAAAGT
>DQLG01000132.1 GCA_015660315.1 Candidatus Latescibacterota bacterium | reverse complement strand
CGAGAACGGTGAGAATCTGGGCATTGGCGGCTTCATTGCGGTTCGTGGCGAAGCCAAGGGGCTTAAAGTAGGGCGAAGGACTTATGCCATGGGCCTGCGGGGCATCCCGGAGACCGAAATTATCCTCGAGGGTATGGAGGTCCCTGCGACGATGGCACTTATGCCACCGGGCGGCTTTAGACGTGGTTTCGCTGACCTGATGAATGCTTACAACGCCCAGCGAGTGGGCGCGGGCACAGTGGCCTTGGGCCTGGCCGAAGGCGCTTATGGGTTGGCGTTGGACTATGCCAATGAACGCGAACAGTTTGGCAGGCCGATTTCTGAATTTCAGGGACTGCAGTGGACGCTGGCTGACATGAGTACCGCCATTGCCGCCGCCCAAGCGCTCATTTATAAGGCTGCCGGACGGGCGGGCAACGACTTTCCCGACGCTCTGGAGGCGGCACAGGCAAAAATATTCGCGGCCGAAAGCGGTGGCAAGGTCGTAAACGACGCTCTTCAAATCTTTGGGGCCATTGGTTACGGACGGGACCTTCCACTTGAACGTATGGCCCGCGATGTCCGAATGTTTACCATCGGCGGCGGCACCGTGGGGGTTCTCCGCACGTTGGTCGCGTCAAAAATTCTTGGTCGCAAGTTGCCACAAACACGCGACGGTCACCTGAAACTTGCCGAAGCGGCCTCTCGTCGAGATGGAGACAGAGGCGCCGCCGGGGACAACCCGCGGGATCCGGCGAAGAGCGCCTCTTAGCCTGCGCAATGTGCGGCATCGATCAAGCCATCCCGGAGATTGAGGTCGCGCATGATTCTGGGCAGAGGGATCAATTTTTGGACACAAGTAAATATCAGTTTTCGGGGGTAAAGCGGACATAATTTGACGAGTCGGGCCCGCTCGATTATTCCCTGATCCTGCCAGAAGATTCCCGGTTCACCGGAATAAATTCCCTGTATTTTGGCGCTTAACAGGGAAATTCATCAGAGACAAGTTCGCTCAGGACTGCCTCCTCCTCCATTCTGTTTTTTGCGCCGCCACCCGCGCGACGCCGGGCAGCCATTTCAACTAATGTCTAAATAAAAAATAGCCGCGGCGAACCGGAGCAACTCCGGTGGGGCCCGCCGCGGCCAATCGATAGACCCAAGAGGGTAAGGGTCTGTCGACCATACTCCTGAACTTAAGTTGGCTGACGATTATGTCGGCCCAGGCACCGTGAATGCCGTGCCTTCAATTTAGGAACAAGAGCAAAATGCACCCAATGAATGATTGATATTGAGACTATATGATTGAGTCATAATGGTCTGAAATGACCCGTTGACCGCAGTCTTCAATTCTCACTATTACTTTGGCTCGCTACAGTTCAAATCGGGGGTCAATCATGCACAATAACTATGCCGACCCTACCCTTTATGTCGTTAAGGGACCCATTGAAGACGCCATGAAGTGGGTT
Organism: Candidatus Latescibacterota bacterium; assembly: GCA_015660315.1. Taxonomy (GTDB): domain Bacteria; phylum Latescibacterota; class UBA2968; order UBA8231; family UBA8231. The sequence continues at coordinate 1,172 of DQLG01000132.1, read as the reverse complement.
GGGCGAGAGTCGATTATGGAAGCCCCCTTTTCGGTAAACGAAGCTCAGATTGCCTACTTCGCCGCCATGCTCGAGGACCCCAACGAGAACTATTGGGTTGCCGAGGCGGCGGCCACGCGGGATTACTTCCCAGGTTATCACAATGGTGACTATGCGCGCAGCCAAGGTGTGCGAGACGCCTATCACAACACCATGTACCTTCAAGGCTTCGTTGATCGGGCTGGATACGCATGGGCCCGGCCCGATGCCTGGCTGTTTCGCCGCCAACATATCTATACGTTGCGCGCCGCGGTCCCAGTCGGTGAGCGCATCAAAGTCGCGTTAAACCTCGGCATTCTCGATGAGGACCGGGCAGTACTTGGCGCTCGCCAGACCGGGTTGTTTGGATTTGGGTCTGAAGCACAGACGTCGTTTGCCGGCGTGTCGGGCAATATGGCCTTGAGCAAGCGGGTCAGCCTATTTGCCGGTTACGAAATGGGTTGGACCAAAGTGGATGGCAATTTTAAGCCCTAGTCGAGAAATCGGTCGCTCACATCCTGGTCGGGCACCCAGCACTGGTTCATCTTACCGAACCAGCGATAACGCCGGTTGCCGATAAAGTCATAGACCCAATCCCGCAGCGGACGCGGGACGATTAGGAATCCATAGAGCAATGGCCAACCGGCGTTCAAACTACGGGCGATGCGGAGCAATGCGGTCGATTTCTCATAAACCTGCCCGTCCTCCACAAGCAGGACCGAACTGAGAGATCGCTCGGTTATATGGTAGTGCTCAAGCTGCGCCGCGCCAAAGTCGGACTGCAAGGTTGCAAATCGGAAACGCGCCTGCGGGTCGCGTTTTAAAACAAACTGAACGCTGCCTTTGCACAAGTGGCACACCCCATCGAACAGCATCACCAGTGGGGCGGAGATGGCGTCGCGACGTTGCGAGTAAATCATACGGTCCCTTTGCTCTAGTTTGGGCGCGCCGCAGTCTGAACCACGGGCGCGGGGAAGGGCATGATCCAATCCACATGTTTTAAAGTGCGCAGCTCTTTGGCTAAGTCGCGCGTTGGCTCTACCAACATCGCCGGCGTCCGTCCGTTCAAAGCAGCCGTGACCGTCACCCGCACTTCAGCGTTGGGGACATCGTATTTCTCCTCCCATTGGGCTGCCAGATAATGCGCAAACTGG
>DQLG01000579.1 GCA_015660315.1 Candidatus Latescibacterota bacterium | reverse complement strand
TAGATCAGGCGGGGGTGCTCGGCGCGGGGTCGCTCGGCGAGTTGGGCCTCGTGCAATTCGGGGAACTGGGCGTAGTTGAGAATCGTTTCGCCGCGGGGGAAGCGTTCGGCGTAGTAGCGCTCGGCGAGTATGAGGTGGAAGAAGTGGCTGGCGCCGGTTTCGGCTAGGGCGAAGGTCTTGGCGACTAGGGCGCGCAGCCAAGCGGGCAGGTATTCGCGTTGACGGATGGCGGTGAGGTTGTCTTCGTGGATATCGTAAATGACGCGTTTGCCCAGCAGGCGTAGCAAAAGTCCGGCGGGAATCAGTTCTGGGTCGTGGAAATGATAGAGGTCGGCCCGTTCGGCAAACGCCATGCGAAAAGCCCGCCAGACGCCGAAGCTCATGCGGGCGAGCCGGCCGCCGGCCGAGGGCAGGGCGCGGATCGACAGGTTTTCGTGGGATTCGTCGCTTGAGTGTTCGGCTAGGAGCACGACTTCGTAGCCTGCCGCCGCTAGCGTTTTGCATTCGCGGTGGAAGATTCGGTTGTCGAAGGGGTTATGGACGGTAGTGATGTGCACGACTTTGTGCATGGTTGGCTCAATATCCGAAAATAGGTGGGGAGGGGCGCTAAAGTTAAAAGCCGAATCGTTTTTTACCGGCGGAACGAGTTGCATAAACCACTACAAATGGCGAAAATATAATAAGATAAGATGTATTGTGATACCGTTAATTACTTTGGATCGCCATGTTTGCCATCGTTTTCTGGGCTGCGTTACTTATTGTCGTTTATACCTATTTGCTCTATCCCGTGCTCATCTGGTTTTTGACGGTGGGCCGCAAGGAGCCGGATTACGCCCCATTGGCTGAGTGGCCGGATCTATCACTGATTATCGCCGCCTATAACGAAGAAGCGGTATTGCGGGCCAAGCTAGAAAACGCATTGGCGTTGGATTATCCGGATGAAAAACTGGACATCATTGTGGTCTCGGACGAATCGTCCGATGACACTGATCGCATTGCTGGCGAATTCGCCGAGCGCGGGGTGCGTTTATTTCGGGTCAGCAAGCGTGGCGGCAAGACTCAGGCGCAGAATGCGGGCGTGGAGTTGGCCAGTGGGCAGTTCTTGGTGTTTTCCGATGCCAATTCGATGTACGCTCCCGATGCGCTCAAGAGACTGATGGCGCCCTTCGCCGACGAACGAATCGGTTGTGTCTGCGGGGAATTGCAATATGCCAACCCCGATGACGGGGGTGTTGGCAAGGGCGAGGGTGCTTATTGGCGTTACGAGCAATTTTTGAAGCAGAGGGAGAGTTTGCTCAGCTCGACCCTGGGTGCCAATGGGGCGATCTACGCATTGCGTCGCGAACTCTTCGAAGAGTTGGGTAGCGAGATTATCAGCGATTTTGTTATGCCGATCCGCGTTTGGCGCCAGGGCTATCGCGTGCTCTATGAACCGAAGGCCATCGCCGTCGAGCACAGTGGCGGCAGTTTTGGCGACGAGTACGGCCGCAGACGGCGGATTATCACGCGTTCGCTGCACGGTTTGTGGACTCAGCGTGGGGTAATCAATCCCTTTGCGCACTTTTTTTTCGCCTTTCAGATGTTCTCGCATAAAGTGCTGCGCTGGCTGGTGCCAGTGCTGCTTTTGGTGGCGCTGCTGGTCAATATTCCTTTGGCGGCGGATTCGTTGTATCGCCTTTTGTTGGTATTGCAGATTATTTTCTATGGCTTGGCCGTGTTGGGCAATATATTGCCGGAGCGGCTCAGTCGGCTTTTCCCCTTTTATGTGCCGGCCTATTTTTGCGCCATCAATTTCGGTGCTCTGTTGGGGCTGGTGCATTTTCTAACTGGCCGCCGCGACCGCATCTGGCAGCCCGTGAGTAGAGTGTAGATGTCCCGTCTGCAACGCATTGCCCTGCTCGTGTTGAGCGATATCGCCGCTGTTAACCTGGCGTCGGTGCTCTTCCTGTGGATGAAGTTCGCCGGCGGTGGGCTAGAAACCGTCCAGCAAAGTTGGAACCGGCTGTATCCTGAGGTAACGGAGCCGACCTTTTGGTACGCGCTGGGATATTACTCCGATGTGCTGCTGCTGATCGGCGGTTGCTGGCTGTTGCTCTTCCTGTTTTTCGGTTTCTACCGTCCTTCTCCTTCGAGCTCGCGTTTCGACGAGATCTTCGAGGTGGTCAAAGTAGTGACCTTGGGTGTGTTACTGGCTTTCGTCGCCACCTTCGACAGCGAGGTCCGCCTGACCCGGTTGTTGATCTTCTTCTATTGGCTGGGGATGGTTTGTACGGTGGCGGGTGGGCGGGTGGTGGTGCGCAGCTTCGAGCGCCAGCTTTTGTTGCGCGGGATGGGTCGTCGGCGCACCGTGATCGTCGGTGTCGACCAACGCGGCACCCGGTTATTGCACGATTTGCGCTCGTCGCCGGCGCAGGGGTACGAGGTCGTAGGTTTTGTGCGGGCGCACGACGAGCAGGAGCGCGATGAGATCGACGGTCTGCCGGTCTTGGGGGTAGAGGAGGATTTAGGGCGAGTTATCGCCGCCGAGCGCATCGAGGTAGTGCTGATCGCCTTGCAGTCCAATTCTCACGAGGAGGTGATGCAGATCATCGCCGCCGCGGAGGGGCAACCGGTCTCTTTCAGTATTACGCCGGACCTCTACGATATCGTCACCGGCCACGTGCGCACGACCCAGATCCACGGCGTGCCGCTGATGGAACTGATGCCGGAGTTGATGCCGGCGTGGCAGCAGACGGTCAAGCGCCTTGTCGACGTGGTCGTGGCAATCGCGGTGTTGGTGGGTTTGGCGCCCTTGTGGGTGCTGATCGCGCTGGTGATCAAGCTGACGTCGCATGGGCCGATCTTTTTTCGCCAGGAGCGCGTCGGCGAGGACGGCAAGCCGTTTATGATGCTTAAATTCCGCTCGATGCGCATCGATGCGGAGGAAAAGACTGGCCCGGTATGGGTCAAAGGCGAGGACCCGCGGGTGACGACCATCGGTAAGATCCTGCGCATGCTGCACCTAGACGAGATCCCGCAATGCTTCAATTTCCTGCGCGGCGACATGAGCCTGGTCGGCCCGCGGCCCGAGCGCCCATTTTTTGTCGAGCAGTTTAAGAAACAGATCCCTTTCTACAGCCGCCGCTTCAACGTCAAACCGGGCCTGTTGGGCTGGGCGCAGTCCAAACACGAGTTCGACCTCAACTCCAAGGACGTAGTGGGCATCGCTCGCGAGCGCCTTGAATACGACCTCTACTATATCGAGAATATTTCCCTCAAGCTCGACTTCAAGATTATGCTGCTGACGGTGTGGTTTGTGCTGGCGGGCAAGAGCACGCGCTAGCACCTTCCTAATCGGGTAGTTACACTCTTTGCAGGGATGTGGTGCATTTGTTGGCGGGCCAAGGTACGCGCTGAGCTCTGGCGGATAAGAACATGCGCTTCTACGCTGCGTGGTCGGCAAGACGGCGACTAAAGCGTTTTGTCGGCCGTGATCACTGTCCTATCTTTCGAACTTGCCACCGCTTTGGCGGCGTGGGTTGATTCGGTGGGGTTAAAGCAAATTTTGCAGCAGGCGGAAGGCGGCGATGAGATTCGCGCGGTATTGCAGGTGGCGGTCACGCGTGTCCAGGCAGGGGCTGCTCGATAGCCTTGGCGGGCTGTGGGGAAGAAAAAATAATATATTGCAAATGCCATATGTATTTGAAAAAAAACGACTTGCCGTTATAGATTGGCTGTAGCACTTTGGTACAATAACTTGAAATTAAATGCTTTACCTTATGGACCTACGATATTGAGGGAGGTCAGTTCATGTGTGTCTTAGGGAAATTTTTGTTGCTCTCGGCTTTTTTGTTGCCGCTGGGTGTTGCCCAGGCGGAGGACAAAGAGGAACAAATGGACAAACTGCGTCGCAAGACGCCGAGTGGCCAGTATGTCGATCCGGCCAGTTTTTTCCGTTTTCACGGCTATACTTCACTGAGTTTTACGCAGGCCGGTGATCAGTTGGGTCCGGCGCCTGGAGGCACCCCCCAGATTTTGATCAATCCTGGGCCTTCGCCGCAGACGGGTTTCAACGAAGGTGGTTTCCGCCACG
>DQLG01000403.1 GCA_015660315.1 Candidatus Latescibacterota bacterium | reverse complement strand
GCGGGAATCTCGGTGGCTTGGTCCTCGGCTGGAGCAGGAACGGCAGCGTTCTCGGCCCCAATCGGGGCGGCGGTAAAGGCTGCGGCAAAAAGCATGTAGAAAAGTTTGATTTTCACGATAACGCCTCCTCAGGGGGTGGTATAAGCTCGTTGCTGTCTCTTACTTTAAATATCGACGCCAAGAACCGGATGCGGTATGATCTGGATCACATCCGCATTTTTTTCTTTTTGATCATAAACTATTGGACGCCTGCAGTTTGCGTTTAGTTTCCGTTATTCTTCTTCCGACAAAAAGTCTAAAAATCCGTTGTAGCGGTCGTCCATATTGATCACTTGCTGGTAGATGACCGCGGCTTCGTGGCGGCGGCCCTGCAAATAGCGCACGATGGCCATATTGAGGCGGATACCCGGATGCGTCGGGAGTTGGGCTTCGGCTTCTTCGAGCAGCGCATAGGCCTCTTCGTAGTTGCCTTTGTTGCTCAGTATGACAGCTTTGGTGTTGTAGGCGTCGCCCATCTCCGGGTCTGCGCGCAAGGCCTGGTCGAGGCGTTCTAAGGCCCGGTCGTATTCCTCTTGCTGCATATAGGAAACGGCGATGCGGTAGTGCTCGTCGGCTGAGCCGACTTCGGCGAGGAAGTCGAGCAGGCCCTCGTAGGCGTCGTCTTGAGAGACGATCTGCTGGTAGAGCGTGTCGGCTTTTTTGCGGTCGCCCTTGAGATAGTAGATCAGCGAGATATTGACGCGGTAGCCGGTCTCGTCCGGGGCGATGGCGGCGGCGCGTTCGTAAAGGGCCAGCGCCTCGTCGTATTGGCCTTGGTGCGTAAGCACTACGCCCTTGGCGTTGATCGCGTCGGCGAACTTGGCGTCGGCAGCGAAGGCTTCGTTAAACTGGGCCAAGGCCAGGTCGTAGCGCTCCTGGCGCAGATAGGAGACGCCGACATCGTAGAATTCCTGTGCGTCGCCGACGGTGGCCAAGAAGTCGAAGAGGTCGAGATAGGAGTCGTCTTGCGCGACGACTTCCTGGAACAGGCGGTCGGCCGTTTCGCGTTCGCCCTTCAGATAGTAGGTCAGGGCGATATTCATGCGCACGCCGGTATTGTCCTCCGACTGCAGGGACTGGCGGTAGAGTTCGAGTGCTTCGTCGTAGAAACCCTGATGGGTGAGCACCACGCCTTTGGCGTTGATCGCGTCGAAGTGGTCGGAGCGCATCTCGAGGGCCTTGTCGAACATCCTCAGGGCTTTTTCGAGGTGGTTGATGCGCAAATAGGCGGCCCCGGCGTCGTAGGCTCCGTCGGGCGTGTCGAGTGAGGTGGCCGAACCGAGTGCGATCTGGTCGACGCGTTGGTCGAAGTAGTCCAAGTCGCGGAAGAGCAGGCTGTCCATCTCGCCGCCGGCGGGTAATGTCACATTGGCCGGGGGCAATGAAGCGGGTTTGTAGATCTGCAGCCATTGCTGCACGTAGACCTCGTCGATGAGCTTGCGGACCTTGAGGCGCTTGTATTCGGCGGCGCCGTTGCGCCAGGCGTCGGCGAAGGTGAAGCCGAACATCGTGGTTTCGATTGGGATCCAGACCCGGCGCTGCCAGACAACGTACTCAGCCGAGCTCAAAAAGTGGTCCTCGGCTTTTTCGGGCGAGATACCGCTGTCGAACATCAGGTAGATATGGCCCTTGCCCGGGTCGTTGGCCTCCAAGAAAGCGGTGTCGATGCTCAGGTTTTCTAAGAGCGAGGCGTAGAGCACGGTCAGGTCGTCGCAATCGCCGATTTTGGTTTCGACGCCCTCGCCCTTGAAGAGCAACTCGCTTGGGTATTGCACGGTGTCGAAGATCGTCTTGTCGTCCGAGACGCTGGAAAACGGCGTCTTTTGGTCTGCCTGGTAGCGGATGCGGTAAGCGCCCATCGCGTCGAAGAGCAACACGGCTTTGCCGATATTGGAGCGATTGAATTTGGCGCCGAGCAGGTCGTTGTAGCGTTGGACCAGACCGCGGGCCATGCCGGCGATGGCCAGGTCCTCCGGCGTGACGAAGGCAGCGGCCATGCCCGGCTTGTTCCAGCTGAGTTTGCCCTTGCCGGCGACATAAACGCGTTCAAGCTGTTTTTCGACCGCCTGCTCTTTGCGGTTGCGGGTGTAGCTGACCTTGATCACCGGTGTGACGAAGTTATCGAAGTAGGCTTCCTGTTTGTTGAAAAGGTCGGTGTCGAAGGTGACCTTGAACGCGTATTTCTCATTGCTTTGCGGCGGCAGCAGTATGGTCTCCTGATGCGGTACGCTCATGATCTTGGGCAGGAACATCCCGACAGTTACCTCAATCGGCTCGGGTGCCGAGTTGGTGATGACCACGTCGTAGAACTCGTTCTCTTGATAGTGCTGGTAGAGCGAGCGGAAGATCGGGTTGGGCCGGATAGTGGCGTCTTTGATGGCGACAACGCGCGGGTTATACGACAGCGATAGCGAAGTGTAATGCGTCGGGGGCAATACTGGATGGCGCTCGTAGGCGTAGTCGAGCGTGGCGAAACCATATTTTATGCCGAGGCCGAAAGAGGTGGTGGTCGCATCGCCGAAACTTTCGGGCGTGTCGAGTTCGGTGAGCAGGCCGGCACGCAAGGCCAACAGGCCCTGCACCCAGTATTCGGCGCCGAAGCGCAGGGCGTCGTCGAGGCCTGCGGCTACGGTGAGACCCTCTATGGGCTTGTGGGCGAGGCCGAGACGGTAACGAGTACCGTAGACCTTTTCGGCGATGCCGCCGTCGTGTTCAAGGCTAGTACCGCCGAGATCTTGTACCGAAAGACCTAGCCGTATGCCGAAAGGCAGGGGCGCCAAAAGACCGAGGTCAAAACCCCAGCCCGAGGCGCTGGTCAATTGGTTGCCGTCGAGGTCGACGTTCAGTGAGCGGTATTTGCCGGCGACGCCGATCGCGGTCGAGCCTATATAGGGTTTGAGGGCGCGGATGCCGTTGCGGTAACCATAGGCGAAATTGAGCTTGTTTTGCCCGGCCCCTAGTTCACTATCGTCAAAGCCGAGGTTGAACCAGTCGACACCGAGGGCGTGATTGTCGGCGATGGGCAGCGAATAGGCGAGATAGGACTGGTTGAGCCCAAGACCAAAACGATCGGCATAGCCGAAGCCGAGTTCCTGACGCTGCAGAGTAGCCAAAGCGGCTGGGTTCCAATGCACAGCGCTGGCGTCGGAAGCGACGGCACTGAAGGCGCCAGCCATAGCTATAGCTCGTGCCCCCAGGGTCGCTTGCCTGGAGGTGGTGGCGTCGGCGCGGCCGGAAAGCAGGGCCAGCGCGAGCGCGAATATGGCGAACGATCGGCGCATTACGGCTCTACCACCGTGATTTGCTCGCCGCCTTGCATCCCGGAGGCGGTTACAGCGGCAGCGCTGCCGGGGAAGCGGACTTGAATATTATAGGTCTGGCCCTCCTGGACGCCGAAGACGACGCCATTGGGCGCGCTGGCTTGGCGGAAGGCGACAAGTTGATCGCTGCTGTCGAACAGGCTAATGCGGGCGCCGACGCCGTCGAGGTTGGCGCCACCCTGTTGCCCGCCCTTACCGCGGGCGAAGACTTTGATGAAACGGCTACCGGGCGTCTCGTTTTGGAAGAGCTGGTTGCCGACGCCCCAACCGTCGGTCGCGTAGAGGTCGGGCGATGCATTGCCATCGTAATCGGCGAATCCGGTGGACGTGTGCGCCGAGGCGCTGGTCGGCAGGTTGGCTTCGGCGGTGGCATTGCGAAAGGTCAGGTCGCCATTGGCCGCGTAGAGCACGTCGCGTTGTTGCTGGCGGTCGCCGCCATTGGCCAGATAGAGGTCGAGCCAGCCGTCGCCGTCGTAATCGGCCCAAGTGGCCATCGCCGTGAGCCAGCCGCCTATATCGATGCGAATTCCGGCCTCGGACGCCACGTCCTGGAAGACCTCGTCGCCGTCATTGCGGTAGAGCGCATTGGCCCCGACATTGGCCAGGTAGAGGTCGAGGTCGCCGTCGTTGTCGTAGTCGGCCCAACTGCCTCCGTGGCCGATCTCTCCATTGGCGATGCTCAGGGCGCAGGCTATTTCGGGGAAACTGCCTGTTGTATTGAGGTCGTTGCGGTAGAAGCCATTCTCTTGTTCGCGGTTGACGGTGTAGAGATCGATGTCGCCGTCATTGTCGTAGTCG
>DQLG01000004.1 GCA_015660315.1 Candidatus Latescibacterota bacterium | reverse complement strand
GCGCTCGGCAACGGCAAACTCAGACGAGCGATTGCCAGCCACTGGAATGCCGACGCTGCGGATTCCGCCAATCAAACCACCGGAGGTCGAATAATAGGCACAGCCGGTAAAGAGCAATCCGACCAGCGCCAATTTAAACAGGAGGTACATCCCCGGCTTCTCCGCTTTCTCCAGCCGACACCGCACCGCCAGTTTCTCCGCTTTCTCCAGCCGGCACCGAATCCCCTTCAGGCGAGCTTTCTTCATCCCAATCGGCCAAAGAGCGCGCTGCGTCCCCTACGGCGATCGGCTGACTTTTCGGACGACCGCTAATATCGACCCCGCGCACATCCAGTCGTTGCCACTCGTCCTCCTCTTTGGCACTGGAGATCGAATGCTCGACCATCAACGTACTCAAAGGACGAGCATCACTACCCATTGCCCCATCGCCGACAATCGGGGCCCGAACCGTGCACAAACGGGGCTGCACATGCGTCGCAATCACTTGCGCCTTGACCATTTCCCACAGACCCAATGCCTCACCGCTATCCGGGTCGACGATCTGTCCGTGTGTAGCGAAGATCGCAAAGGCCACACCCTCTACCACGCCTTGTTCGCTGCCAATGTTGAGTACCAAGGTCGTATCGTCGATAACTGCCGCTACCTTGCCTTCGATTTGCGCGCCCATCTGCAAGCTCCCAAAAGAGAAACCGGCCCACAGTAAATGCGGGCCGGTCAGTTTAATTTCACTACGGCTAAGCCGTTATTCCCCCGCGCCCCACCAGTTGGAAACCTCAGCATCGCTTCTCGCCTGGTCGAGGATGAATTTCTCCGGGTTCACATAGCCCTTGCGATCCCCCAGGCGGCGATCCTGGAAGCGCACCGCATAATGCAGATGCGGCCCAGTCGAACGGCCCGTGCTGCCCATCGCACCAATATGCTGCCCCCGCGTCACACGCTGTCCCTTGTTGACTAGAATCTTGTCCATATGACCGTATTCGGTGCGATAAACACCCTTGCGCATATAGGTTTCGCCCTGTTCATTGACCTCTTCTACATTGTGCTCGATAACTACGACCTTGCCAAGACGCTTATCCGTATAGGCATAGGCCACGACCCCAGCGGCCGTGGCATAGATCGGCGTACCTTTGCGACCGGCAAAATCGACTCCGCTGTGAAAGGCTTTCCGGCCGGTAAAAGGGTCCGTGCGCTCGCCAAAACGAGAAGAAGGCCAAGCGGTTCCCTTGTGGACCGGTGAAATCGTCGGCAGATGCTTGACATTGCCCTGGGTCTCTATAAACCTGCGCTCAATTTCCTCGAAACTCTCTTGGTGCAGGCTGGCCATCCGCTTTAGATAATCTATGCGGGCACCCAAATCTCGTACGATCCTACGCTTCTCAGACGGCAATGCGGTGAAATCCTCGGGCAAATCCTCCGACCCGCCGACACCAACCTGGCGAATATCAGCCGAGAGCGGTTCCATCTGATGATAGGCTCGAAGCAGGTCGTCATCAGCCATTAATTGGACCATCGTTTCGTCTAGCTGCTCGACTTCACGCCGCGATAATTCGATGCTGCGCAAAAGGCCGCCATTCTCATCCTGCAAAACCGCCAGCGCCTTTTCCTGATCGACCTTCTGATAAAAACCTTTGCTGTAAAAAGCGAACGCCCCACAAAAACAAACGGCGGCCAGTATCCCACACCACAAAATCCAAGGGGGGAAACGATACTCGCGAACCTGGCCATCATTGGCGGGAATGACGATGAAAGTGATGCGCTTTGGGGGCATATTCGTTATTATTCCTCTAAGCCTTCCCCGTACTACTATACATTCTCATTTATAGCGCCTATGTGTAAGATATTTCACAACTTAAACCCTGCCAATCTACTGAATGCCAATTCGAAAGTCAATACTCTGCTGCAAACTGTCGCCGCCCGCCATGCTCCTCGTTATTGATATCGGCAACACCCACGTAGACCTCGGTCTTTTCTCAGTGGAGCAAACGACACCTGCGCAGACCGCTGAATTTGCTCAAGATCTCGTTCGACACACAAAATACCCAACCGATGCAGCCGTGCCTAATAACCTGCAACAACTATTCGCTTCACTGACTAGTCCTCTTGATGGCGTAGCAATAGGATCGGTGGTCACCGGGCTGGCCGATAACTACGCCAATCTGTGCCGTCCCTACTGTCGAGGCCCCGTCGTCGAGGTCACTGGGCACTGGGACTGGGGGTTGCATATCGACTATGACGATCCCGATAAAGTAGGCGTCGACCGCCTCGCTGCCGCCGCCGCAGCCTATCATCACCCTCCCCAAAGGCAGGCCGCCATTATAGCCGATGCCGGCACTGCACTGACGATCGATGCGGTAGATGCAAAGGGCACCTTTCTCGGCGGTGCGATTGCCCCGGGCCTCAAATTGGGCTTGCAAGCGCTTAGTGCCGGCACCAGCTTATTACCCCAGATTGAGCTAGACGCCGCCGCCCCACTACTGGGCAAGACCACCGCCGCCGGCCTGCGCTCGGGGGCACTTTATGGCTCGGCCGCCCTTATCGAAGGACTTTGTGCACGGATCGCCGCGGAACTCGGCGACCCGACAACCGTCTTTCTCACCGGCGGTGACTCCCCCGTCTTGCAACCGCTTATCGTCGGTGTCGATATTTGCGATACAGCCTTGGTATTGCGCGGTTTAGCGCTGGCCTATAATCGGTACACTTCTTGACGCAGAATCGAG
>DQLG01000679.1 GCA_015660315.1 Candidatus Latescibacterota bacterium | reverse complement strand
GGTGGGCAGCCCGTCCTGGACGCCGAAATTGTGCCAGAGGCCCTGATGGGTACCGCGGCCCATTTCGACGATTTTGGGCTGGTCGGCCGGTGTCTGATAGATTTCGAGACTGTGGCGCAGAGAGTGCCCGGATGGGAAATGACGGGTTAGTTGATCGAGCGCCTGTTGCCAATGCGGATCGTGGCGCAGCGCCTGTTTGGCCGCGGCTAGTTGCCCAGGGCTTTCCGGTGCGAGCAGGAAACTGCAGATGTCAGCGGGTTGTATGCGGGGACAGGGGCCTGCGTCTGCTAGGCCGTGACGAACGAGAACGGGAAGGATTCGGTCCGCGTAGGTGCGGGCGAAGGCGTCCCGGGCCTCGGGCCGTATCGAGCAGGAGAAGCGGGCGAGTAGTGTCATAGTTTCCTCATCGGGAAACTATAATACTGAATCGTCGAGGCGGGGGAAATAGCGGCGCATTGCCGGTGCGGTTTGATCTCAGGTCAAGAGCGAGGTGACTCGGGCGGCGGTGAGCCGATGGCCGAAGAGTGGTTGCGAGCGGGTCGGGGTCGAGCGCTCCCAGGTGGCGAAGAGGCCGCCGTCGGCTTCGCTCAGCACAGAGACGTAGCGCGAGGCGCCGGTGCCCTCGGGTGAGACGAAGAGCGGTTCGAGGCGGCTGAGGCGATGCAGGGCGGGAAACTCACGGTCGAAGCCGTAGGCCAGTCCGCCCAATTCCTCGCAGGAGTAGCCGCGTGGCCGGTCGACGGCCTTTCTGTGCGCGTCGAGCTGGCGCAGGCATTCGGCGCCGTCGTAGAAATAGAGCGACAGCGAGGGCAACTTGGCGAAGGCGCCGACTTTGGGCACCGGCAAGCGGCAGGTGATGCGGCTGGCAGTCACGTCCCAGGTCGGGCCGCGCGGGAAGATGTCGTGGCTGTCGCTGATGCAGGACTGCGCCGTGAGCGCGGCGCTGCCCGAAGTGCTCGAGGACCAGCTATAGGGGTGAGCACAATAGAGCAGCAGGCTTTGCCCGCGGTGCAGTCCTGGCGAAAGATTGGGGTCTTTGAGGTGCAGGTAGGCCGGGTCGTCGCTGGCCAGCAGCGGGGTGATCGACTCTTGCGGGTTGAGTCGGTCGGGGTTGGCTGCGCCGAAGGTGTCGATGCTCCACAGGCCGGTACCGGGTTTTTGGAAGCCGGTGACCTGGCGCGGGTAGGTGCGGAACTTTTCGGTGGAGACCAGGATTTCGATGCGGCGCTTGTTGACTTTGAGCGCGCTGCCTTCAATGCTGAGTACTGTCGAGCCACAGTAGAGGTCGGATTTGTCCCAGCAACGGGTTTTGTTGAAACTGTGGCCGTCATCGGTCGAGCGAAACAGGGCCAGCTCGCGTCCTCGGGTCCCGGCGGAAACGCCGGTGCGGCTGTCGCCGGCGTCGCGGTAGCGGCCGATCAGCAGCAGGCTACCGTCGCGCGGGTCACGCACGCAATTGCCGCCGCCGAACCAGAAACCGTCGGCATCTTCGGTTGGTTGCACGAGCAGCCGACCGCGCTGTTGGTCGATTAATTTGCTGCCGAGGCGGGTGAGTTTGCGAGCGAATGTGTCGGGTAGTTTATCCATAATAGAGCAGGGGATGGAGTTGGTTTAAAGCTTTGGAATTATCGCAATGCCGGGGGAGAGTATGCGCACCGCGAGGTGGATTTGTCAAGCCGACCAGCCCGAAAGTTCTTGGCGCGCGATGGTCGCCATGGCGTCGAGCCAGGCCGGGTGGTCGTTGAGGCAGGGCGCCAGGTGCAGTGCTTCGCCGCCGCCAGCGCGGAACAATTCGTCCCCTTCGCGACCGATTTCGTCGAGCGTTTCGAGGCAGTCGACGGTGAAGCCGGGGCAGGCGGCCAGCAAGCGGCGCACGCCTTGGTCTCCCAAGCCCGAGAGGACCTCTTCGGTATAGGGTTCGAGCCAAGGCTCCTTACCAAAGCGCGATTGGAAACCGCTGGTCCAGTCGTCTTCGTCCAGTTCCAGCGCTGTGGCGAGCAGTTGTGCGGTTTCTTCGCACTGGCGGCGGTAGGGGTCGCCTTCATCGATATAGCGTTTTGGGATGCCGTGGAAGGTGATCAGGTGGCGGTCGGGCTTCCAGGCGAGGCGCTCGGTCTCGTCGGTGATCGATTGTTTGAGCGCGTCGATATAGGCCGGGTGGTCGTAGTACGGCGGGACAAAACGCAGCGTGGGCATCTGGCGTTTGCGGTCGAAAAACCAGGGGCAACGTCGGCCATTGGCGGCGCGGTTGACCACGTCGTATATCGTACCGGTAGTAGTACTGGAAAATTGCGGGTACATCGAGAAGATTAGGATGCGCTCGATGCCCTCCGCTTCGAGTGTCTTAATCGCCTGTTCGATACTGGGTTCGCCGTAGCGCATGCCGAGGATAACCCGGTAGTCGTCGCCGAGGCGCTCTTGCAGGCCTTTTGTCTGCGCCTTGGAATGGACCATCAGCGGCGAGCCTTCGTCGGTCCAGATATTGGCATAGAGGGCGGCCGAGCGCGCGGGGCGGCGGGTGAGTACGAACAGATATAGGATGGGATACCATTTGAGCGGGTGCAGGTCGATCACGCGCGGGTCGGAAAGGAATTGGCGCAGATAGGGCCGCACGGCTTTGGCGGTGGGAGCTTGGGGGGTGCCGAGTTGTGCGATGAGGACGCCGATTTTGCGTAAATTGTTAGGCATGGGCCAATGTTTGATGGAGGGTGTTGGGGTGATTACCTTATGCAATCAACTCGACAGAATATATCAGAGAATGCCGTCCTGCAAACCCCATTGGCAATAAAGGAGAGTGGATATGCGCAGTATTTTCGTAGGTATAGAATATGCGGGCAAGAGCACGTTGGCCACGATGCTCGGCGAATACTACCGGCAACACAAAGTGCCGATCCACGGCGACGATCACTTTACGATCCCCGATTCGACGCTCAGCCCGGAGTCGCGCAAGATCATGGTGGATCTGCCGAACGACATGAAAGAGCGCGCACAGCGGATGCAGATCCACTACCATGTGGACATCATCAAGAAATATGCCTGTCCGCTGATTGTCGGTTGGCATCTGGAGGAAGCGATCTACAGCGACGTGTACGGTGAGGATCCGGACAGCCCCTACTACCCCAATTACCACTACGGCTTTCAGCGGCTCTACGAGTCGTTGGTGCTCGAAGCGCATTTGCCCGATGTGGTGATGTTCCACTTGACGGCTTCCGACGAGGAGATCGCCAAGCGGATGAAAGACGACCCGCACGAGTACCCGATTGTGCGCGAGCAGGATATCGCCGAAGTCAAAAAGCGTTTTGACGAGGAAATCGAGAAATCGCTTTTCACGCACCAACGGCGCACCGTGGTATTGGACACCACTGGCAAGACGCCCGAGCAGTCGTTTGATGAATTACTGTTGTTGTCGGAGCCTTTGGTGACAATGGGGGAACTGGCGATGCGGGCGATGGATGTGCCGCAGGGAGAGTATGAGGTGGTGTATGAGAAGGGGGTGCGGAAGACGGTGGCGAAGTAGAGTCCGCTAGTCATACGGTAGGGGCGTTACCGTCGCTCATGTCGCTGACCTTCGCTCGCGGTCTACGACCGCTCGCCGGCCATCCCTGGCGGGCTCCGAGGGCTATACCCGATTTCACAGTCCTGTAAAATTGGCTATAGCAAAGCCGCTGCGGGAGTGCCCTTGCCCTACCTCCGGTAGTTTGCACCCTCCATAAAAGAGAGAATGGGAAAAGTGATATGCCAGGGTCGTTTAGATTCCCTTGCAAAAAGAGCAGGAGCGCTGTAGTTATACGCGCCGCGTGGTTGTTGCTGCTGCCGGTTTGGGCCGGGGCGGAGCCCACTGCGCTCGCACGCGATGTGAGGGCGTTGCTCAAGCCGCAGGGGCTCGGAGGGATTGCCGTGGCTTTTGGCGCGGCGGGGTTGGCGCATGGTTTGGACGACGAGTTCAGCGGCCATCTCGACAATGATCTGGTGGCCCCCTTGCTCAATTTTGGCAATGCGTATCTCGGCAGCAAACACAGTCTCGGGTCGGCGGCGGGCGTTTGGTTGGCAACGGGGCTTATGCGCCGCGACGGCGCGCATGCGGCCAGCGCCGAGGTCCTGCGCGCCCTAGTCTTGGCCAATGCGATGGTCGCACCGCTGAAGATCGTGGCCGGGCGCGAGCGGCCCGACGGCAGCAACGAGTACTCCTTTCCCTCCGGGCATTCGGCCAATGCCTTCGCAATCAGTACCGTGTTGGGGCGGCGTTATGGGCGCAAGGTCGGCTTGCCGCTCTTTGTGTTAGCTGGTTTTGTCCCCATCGCGCGTATTCACGACCGGCACCACTTCTTCTCCGATGTGGTCGCTGGGTCGGTGTTGGGGGTGGTGGCGGGGTGGGCGGTGGAGCGGGGCGATGGTGAGAAATTGGTTTTGGCGCCGGGCTATGCGAGAGGCTTATGGATGTTGCAAGCGGGTTGGCGCTATTGACATCTGGTGGCTCGGTGGGGTATGTTAAAGATGAGTGTTTTCACCCGCTTATACGATTTGGCAATGAAAAAATCACGCGTTCTAAATAGCCCGCTAGTCCTGTTGCTCGCGCTGTCCTTGAGCGGCCTACAGGCGCTTGGTGCTCCTTGTGCCGCGCTGTCCGCGCCGGTGGTCTGCGCTGTCGGGATGGCGTCTGGCGACTGCGGCGACGGCGACCTGTTGGTGGGGTGCTGCTGCTTGGTTGACGATGTCCAATCGGCGAGTATTCCCCTCGTCGTCGTTGCCGAGTCCGAGCCCGGTTTCAGTGAGCTCCTTTTGGTGGCACAACACTCGGTCGCTGATTCTCTGGCGCACTCAGTTGTTCCTTTGTCGCGCCAGGCGCATGCATGTAAGCACTACCAAAAACGCTTCCAATTGCACTGTTCCTTCCTGATCTGATCCTCGCTGCACTCTGCCATATAGTTTAGCGGTCGCCCCGGAATACTGGCGGTGTCACGCTTATTTTTCTTTGTACTGGCGATGGCCGGACTACTGGCCGTCGCGTGGCGAGGAGTATCTGTCTATGCGCGTTGCGCATCTTATGCTATTGGCCGGACTATCCGCGGGTTGTGCTTCAGTGCAAGAGCAGCGGGCTTTGCAGGTCTGGCATTACGAGAAAGATCAACTGCAGGCGTCGACTGACGTTGCACTCGATCCGCAAGCTGGTCTCGCGGCCTATGTGCGCTATGCGCAATTGAACAACCCCGGGCTCAAGGCAGCATTCGCGCGTTGGCGGGCAGCGCTCGAACGCGTGGCGCCCGCGCGCACGTTGGCCGACCCGCGTTTGACCTACGGCTATTTCGTCCGTCAGGTCCAGACGCGGGTCGGGCCGCAGCAGGCGCGGTTTGCCTTGGCGCAGACTTTGCCTTGGGTGGGCAAGTTAGATCTCAAGGGCTGCATCGCACTGCAAAAAGCCGAAGTCGACCGCCAGCGCTACGAACTCGCCCGCCGGGTGCTGGTTCTCCGGGTTAAGAAGGCCTATTACGACTATTACTACTTGCAAAGGTCGATCGCTATTACCGAGGACAACGTGCAGCTTTTGGCCTATCTGGAGGAAGTGGGGCACGCGCATTACCGCGGGGGAACCGGTGCGCACGAAGCGGTGCTCAAAGCGCAGGTCGAATTGGGCCGTCTACAAGATCGCTTGCGCGGCTTGCGTGCTCGGCGGCGT
>DQLG01000785.1 GCA_015660315.1 Candidatus Latescibacterota bacterium | reverse complement strand
TGAATATATCGACGCTGTTACATCGGGTGGGGGTTCCGCGACGGTCTTGTCCAACGCCTCGACGGCCGCCGGCGGCACCACGGGATCAATTATCGCCAGCCGGCTGATCCAGGGCGGCGACGGTTTGCGCATCCAGGTCACAGATGCTGATCTCAATACAAATTTTAGTTCGGCCGAGACGGCATCTGCTACCGTCACCAACAATGACAATATGGATATCGAGATCGTGACCTTGCTCGAGACCGGCGTTAATACCGGCGTCTTCCAGGCCACCCCACCGGCGACCACCGCCTCGGGTAGTGTCTCTGCCGGCGACGGCACGGTCCAGTTGAGTGCGCACGACGATATAGCCGTCAGCTACGCCGACGCCTTTAATGACAATGGCGGCCTGCAGGTGATCAGCACTTCGGTGCTCGGCGTGCGCTTCGGCGATACTTCCGACAACGACAAGCTCGGCGCGCTCGATGCCGCACAGATCTTGATGAACTCGGTGGAAATCACGATCTTCAGCTCATATCAGTCTGCGGTCGGCAATGTCGACGGGTCTTTGCACGACAACATTTTCACGGGCATTAGCATAACTAGTAACGATGCTTCGCTGGTCTTGCAACGTGTGGTGGGCCTTATCAGTGTATTCCCAATCCAGGGGGGCATCCCGGATCCGCACCCCTACAAGAAGTCCGTCGACCGGCGCTTGCTGGCCTTCGGCGAGGCGGTGCAGATCGGCAATAGCCTGAAGGTGCCGATCCTGCTGGACGAAACGCGCGACGTGCGCTCGGGCATGATCGAGCTGAGTTACGATCCGACGCAATACAGGGTCTCGAGCGTGAAGACCGCTGAAGCGAGCAAAGACTACTTGATATTCAGTGCAATCGAAGGCGGCTCGGTGCGGGTCGCCCTGGCGGGTGCCCAGGCCAAGCACACCGGCGAGGGCGCGATCATCGAGGTTGAGCTCGAGGCGATTGGTGCGGCGACTGATCGGGCGCCGCTGGCACTGCAGATGGCGTCTTTCAACGGCGGCCGGATCCAGGCGGTGGCGATTGACAAATCGAGTATGGCCAATGCGCCGCTTGATTTCAGCCTGGCGCCGAACTACCCCAACCCCTTTAACCCGGAAACGACACTGCGTTATGCATTGCCGCAGTCGGGCGAGGTCAAGTTGGTGATCTACGATATGTTGGGCCAGGAAGTGCGGACATTGGTCCATGAGATGCAGGCGCCGGGTGTTTATACGGTGTTGTGGAATGGCCATAACGAGCACGGTTTCGCCGTGGCCAGCGGCCTCTACTTTTACCGTATCGAAGCCGGTAACTTTGTGCAGACCCGCAAAATGACCTTAGTTCGCTAAGGACATCCCGGCGACAAGAATAAAAAGGGGTGAGGCCGTTGGCCTTGCCCCTTATTTTTCTCTTATGTTCAAAACATATATTAACTGTAGATTAATCATCTGGGTAGCCCGTTCCGATATACCATTATAGGGGAAGCCTTAAGGCCATGCAGCAAGTCGGAGGACATATGGTACTATTCAGATGGTTTATCGGGTTGTTGGCGCTTTGTTTATGGGCACCGACGGCTCAGGCTGTGCAAATCAGCTTGCCCAATGTGGAGGCGGCGCGTGGCGAAATCGTGCGGGTGCCGGTCTCCGTCAGTCGATTCGAGGCGGGCGACGAGGTTCTGTCAGGCAATATAGACGTGCGTTTTGACGCCAGCGTCGTCGCGATTACAGATGTCGGCGTCAGCCGCTCGGGCTCCTTGGCAGAGAGTTGGATCGTCGCCGTCAATGCGCGCGCCGTGCCCGGCGGCGGCGAAAACGATGGCCAACTGCTCATTGGCGCGGCAACGGCGAATGCGAAAATCAGCGGTGAAGGCGTCTTTTTCTTTCTCGAAATGCAAGTCTCCGCGAGTGCAGTGGTTGGCTCGATTTCGCCGCTTGCGATCGAGAAAGTACAGCTAAACAATGGCACGCCGATTGTGACCATCGTCAACGGCTCGATTACCGTGGTCGAAGATCGCATTAAAGCCGAGTTTATCGGCATTCCCCTATCGGGTATCGCCCCGCTGGAAGTCAATTTTGAAGACCAATCTTCCGGCGATATTACCACATATGCCTGGGATTTTGGCGATGGCCAAACGAGCTTTGACCAGCATCCGCTTCACGTTTATCAAGATCCTGGATCATATGCGGTGTCGTTGACGATCAGCAACGCAGGATCGTCTAATACCGAGACCAAAGAAAACTACATTCTGGTCGAGGCCGACCAGCGTTCACCCGAAATAATCGAGGGGCCGATCGCTCAGGGTACGACCCACAACTCGACCAATATTTATTGGCGTACAAATGAAGAAGGCAACAGCGAAGTCGAGTACTGTGGGATAACTGTTCGGCCGAATTTGGCGAATGAGCGCGAGCTCATTGAACTCATCAAGGCTGAATTGATCGCCCTGGGCGAAATGACGGGGGAGGCCATACCGCCGGACCCAGACGACACGGACGGGCTTATCGGGGGGCACATCGATATTGATACCGCCTCCGATATAGCGCCGATTAACGATGGCGATACCGATGGCCACGTTCATGCCTACGACAATAAGTATGACGTGTTGGTGGTTGATTATTTTGATCTGATGGACAGCAAACTCCACAACATCACCACCGACGTCTCTTCCGGCGAGAAATTCAAGCTGCTTATCGCCAATGCCAGTCTCTCTCCTGGCGCGACCTTGCAGGTGAACAACGGCAGCGACTCAAGCGGCATATATAGTCTGGACGGAGTCGATGGGTCTACCCAACTGACCGCTCTTTCTTATCACTTTGAAGCTAATGGGATTGCAACGGGGCGCGTTCACCCAACGAACACTGGTGATGTGCGAAAGAATGTTCCTGGGCCGAATGGGGAATGGCGCAATGGTGCGCTGACGCTTCAGGCGGTCAAGGTCAATGCCGATGGCACGGATGGCTATACGCTCAACGACCAAGGGGTTGCAGCCAGTGGCTTGTTGTGGGAGACGACCGCCTTCTGGCACTGGAACGGTCCCTCCTACCACGAGGATGATTGGGCTACTCATGATCCGGTCGTTGGTTCTGACGACGATGACCACGACCACGACCACGACCACGACGATGACGATGGTGGCGATGACGATGGCGGCGATGACGATGGTGGCGATGACGATGGTGGCGATGACGAAGATGAGAACGATGCCTTGATTCGAAGCTGGCTGTTGCGTGGTGAACTGCCCCATTTTGCCGACCCAACGCATTATCCACTGATCATAAGTTGCGACTCGAAAGTTGTTGACGACCTGGTGATAGAGCATCGGGTGCCGCTTAGCGATCTGGCGCTCTTTACCTTTTATATTTACCGCGTGCGCTCGACTGATAGACAGGGCAACGAATCGGCCTGGAAGGGTAACTTTTTTGTCACCTCGAGCCGGCCCGACAGCGACCCACCGGTGATTATAAGTGGACCAACGGCTTTTCCTGCGGTCGATAAGGCGCTGGTTACATGGGAAACCAACGAACTGGGCGATGGACAGGTCCAGTACTCGCTCAATGACGATTTCTCCGATGGAACCCGCGTCACAAATGACGCACTGGTTTTTCGCCACGGGGTTTGGCTCGAGGGTTTGGATCCAAGCACGACCTACTACTATCGGGTGCGTTCTAGCGATGCCTCGGGTAATGCTTCGGCGTTGCGGATTGGGCACTTCCGCACGCTCAGCAGCGACAACCAGCCCCCGGTCATTATCAATGGCCCCAAGGTTACGTTACGAACGCCTTTCAAAGCGCGTGTCGAATGGAAGACCAGCAAGCCGTCGACGAGCCGGGTCAATTTTGGCGAGAATGACAACTACGGCCGTTTCGCCGCTAGTGACGATTTGGTACAGGACCACCAAATCTTGCTCA
This sequence comes from Candidatus Latescibacterota bacterium, assembly GCA_015660315.1. Lineage (GTDB taxonomy): Bacteria > Latescibacterota > UBA2968 > UBA8231 > UBA8231. The sequence continues at coordinate 967 of DQLG01000785.1, read as the reverse complement.
CCCATCTCGACGCGCAGACCCTGTATCATTTTCAAGTAGTGTCGACGGACGTGTCCGGTAATACTATTGAGAGTGGAGATCATACGTTTGTCACTCGCGGCCAACAGGATATCCGACCGCCTGGTATTGTAACTCGGCCTTGGGTCGTTTCTCGGGGCACAGATCGGTGCACCCTAGGTTGGGAAATAGACGAACCGGCCAATGGGTGGTTGGAATACGGTCTGTCTACTGACTACGGCCACCGGGTTGAGATCCCAGCATTTGATCGCGAATTCCGCATTACCGCGACAGGTTTGGTGCCGGGTAAGAATTATCACGGCCGTTTTCACATGGTCGATCTCGAGGGCAATGGTCCGACCCGTAGCCGGAATTTTACTTTTTTCACTGCGTCGCAGCGAGACCGCTCGGCACCGGTCATTGAAGGCGGCCCGTCGGTCATTCACCGGTCCGATCGCTCGGTAGTGGTTGGCTGGACCACGGATGAAGCCAGCGACAGCAGGATCGAGTTCGGGGTGAATGGTCAGTTCGATCGTTCTGCGGGCGATGTTGAGCTTACTCGGCAGCACACGGTCATAATCACCGACCTCGAACCGGGGACGAGCTACCAAGGTCGGGTATTCTCGACGGATGCCTTCGGCAATGGTCCGGTTGAGAGTGAGGTAATTACGTTCACTACTCGCTTGTTAGCCGATACCGATGCACCCATAATCTACGCCGGACCTGCCGTTGCCGTGTACTCGGACGACGAGGCGGTTATCATGTGTCAGATCGACGAACTGGCAGAGATAACCGTTGAATACGGAACCGATACCAACTATGGCCAGGAGGTCATTTCTGACCATTTGGCTAGGACCCACCTAGTCACGCTGCCCAACCTGATGGCCGATACCGAGTATCACGTACAGGTGGCGGCGCTTGATGTGGCGGGCAACGGCCCTACGCGCAGTCGGGATCTCACTTTTCGCAC